>JAOAQY010000026.1 GCA_025210965.1 Tissierellales bacterium | reverse complement strand
TGCAAGTGGTGTAAATATTGATGAATCAACACATGGCATAATTTCTACAGGATTATTGTCTATATTTATTTTATAAGGTCTATTCATTTCTTCAATGGGCTTTGCATTTTTTATATTATTATCATTCAAAAACAACACATCAACAGAGAGGTTTTTAAGTGGAGTCAAATCACTAATATTGTTATGTGACAAATCTATTTCTTCTATAAAGAAATTTGGGATCAAATTTTGTAATTCACTTATATCTTCAATGTCATTATGATCAAGCTTTAATGTGCTTATTTGCGATAAATTTTTGAAAGAAGAAATGTCTTTGATATCATTATTACTAAGATATAGTTTAAACAAAGAGTTTAAATCTTCTAGATGAGATACTTTTGAAATTTTGTTGTGGGTTGCATATAAAAATTCTAATGATTTGGCATTTTTAGATAAAAAGTTTATCTCAGTTATATTGTTATTATTTGCATATAAATGATTTACACAACACAAGTTTAAAATAGTATTTAATTCTGTTAAGCCAGTGTTATTAACATAAAGATCTACAAATCGAAGGTTTTTTAGTCCACTAAAATCTTTTATAGGATTATCGTTTAGGCTCAACTCAACACATTCTTTAAGATTTTTCATAAAATCTAAATTAGAGACATTGCTATTTGATAAATCTAATTTTACAATATTAGAAACTCCTCTTGGCCAATCATTTAAATTTCCAATACTAGAATCACTCAAGGTTAAAGATTTCATCTCCCACAAGTCATCTAAAGCTCTTAAATTTTCTAAATTTGAATTAGTGCAATCAAAATAAGATAGTGAGGGAAAATAGTTTTTCAATTTAGGTAGCTTACTTATATTGCAGTTATTAATCGATAGAGCAACTAAATTTTTCATTTTGGGAAATTTCAATTTGCCCAAAGGATTATTATTAAGAGATAGCTTTCCTAAATTATATAATTTGCTTAGTATATCTATGTTTTTTTCAGTAAGTGAAATAGAGTTATTGTCAAGAATAAGGTCTTTAAGATTTCTAGAATTTATACCTTTTAAGCTACTGATTTTATTACCACTCAAATACAAATGTCTAACATTGTTGAAATCATTTAGAAATTCTACATTATTCAATCCACAATCAGATAGATTTAATTCTCGAATATTAGATTTTAAGGGAAAGTCGTAAAGAGACTTAGCATTTAGATTTTTGTTTCCACTCAAATTTAATTTATGCAATGATATTAAATTATTAAATCCTCTGATATCACTTATATCATTGTCATCTAATTCTAATCTAAATAATGAGGATAAGTCGATAATTCCACTGACGGTTTTTATATCATTGTTTTTCAGATTTAACTCTTCTAAATTTTTGATGCTATTAAAATTTTCAGTATTTGAAATACTATTATTTTCTAAATTAATTAGAACTAAATCGTCTAATCCATTTGTTTTGGGAAATAAAGATATATTGTTGCTAGATAGATTTAGCAATTGTATCTTTTTCAAATTAGAGATGAAGGAAATATCTGAGATATTATTATTTACTGCATCTAAATGCACTAAGTTTTTAAAATTTTTTAGTAAGGATAAATCTGAGATATTAGCATTGGATATATGCAAAGTTTCCAATTTATCTAATGCAGCTAGGGGAGAGATATCAGATATATTGTTATTACTTAGTGCAACATGTAGTAAATTTGGGAAATTAGCTAGTACAGAGATATCTTCAATTTTGTTGTCTTCTAATGAAATTTGTTTTAAATTTTCAAGTACAGTTAGATTGGAGATATCACTTATTTCAGCACTCCTAAGTAGTAATATATTTAGCTTATTTAAGTTTTTCAAAAAATCTAGTGAACTAATAGTTCCTCCAGCTATTTCTAATCGTTCTAGATTTGTCAATGTTTTCACGGGACTAAAATCTTTGATTCTGCAATTAAGTATCATTAATTCCTTTAAATTTTTTGCGTATTGCAAACCATCAATCGATATAGTTTTAGAATCATATATCATAAGATTTTTGATAGAAAGCATGTGCTCTTTGCTAATGGGATCATTTTCATTTAAGTACAATTTTTTTCTAATTGTTTTTTCAAAAACAGGATCTTCAAATTCAACAATTTCATTCAATTCTTCAGAAACTAAGAGATTTTCGCTTTGATCAGAGACATCGTTGCTCAAGGATTTAGCAGAAGAACAACTACAAGTTACAAGTGTAATTATCATAGCTGTGATTAATAATCCTAGTATTTTTTTATAATTCATTTTGTCACTTCATTTTATAATGAGATAATTGAACTTAGTATATTTTACCATGTAAAGAGAGAGGATTCAATTTTATGTAAAGTATATTTGTTGACTTGATTTTTAAATTTGGCATAGTATAATTTAACGTGTGGAGTATATCAAAATGTGGAGAGGGGATATTTATTTTGTTAGAGCATGAAGATAGTAAACTATCAAATCAACACAGGAAGTATATATTTTTATTTTTAGGCTTTGTTTTGTTCCAGATTATAACTACATTTTTTATTTATCCTATCAGCATACGTTATCTTATTGATTATATTACAGAGTTTGGAAGAATTTCATATATGTTGGAATGGGGCAGATTGTTTATATTTGTAATTGTTTATGTTATGTTTTATGCAACGTTTATATTTTACTACAGAAATTGTATTAGAGGAAAAGCTAAGTTTAGCAGGGATATTATTGTATTTATAAAATCTAATTTCAAAACATTTTTGCTTTCAAAACTATTTATAGTATTTACAATTGATATTATATCTAATTATGTAAAATGTTATTTTCGGATAAATTCAGTTATTATTGGGCATATATTTCCAGATTTTGTAGTTTATTTGATCTTAGTGGTGATAGGTGATTGTCTTTTTATTCAACTAAGTATATTAAATTTAGGTTCGAAAAGATACGATATTAATAAAATCAAAAACGTTTTTAAAGAATTTATACTAAAACCAGAATTCATTAAAATAATTGTAGTATTGATGATAATTAAGATACCATATTTTGTGCATAGGGGATATATAATGGATTTGAGCGATGAGGTGGAATTTGGTGAGAGTATATTAGGGATGCTAAATACTATGTGGAATATATTTTACTCATTATTTGATTCATCATCTGATCATATACACAATATACTTCAAATAATTGTATTAGCTATTAGTCACATGTATATATTAATAGAAGCAGCGAAAATAGAACCAGTAGTTGAAGATGAAAATTAATTGATAAGTTATGGATATGAAAAATTTATACGTTAATATAAATTTAAAATGCACTATCTCAATATAAATAAATCTATATTGAGACAGTGCATTTTAAATTACATAAGATTCAATAACTTTAACTTAAACCAAATTCCTTCTCAAAACGCCTAGGGCTTTATTACGCGATTTGTATACTGCTTGTCTTGATATACCCAATTTTCTTGAAATATCGGCATCAGTATAACCATAGCGATACTTCATAGATATGATGTCTTTTTGAATCGGTTTTAGCGAAGATATGATGTCATTGAAAATGATATCGCTTTCAAATGAATTTGAATAGTTATTATCACTTATTGGGTATACATCTGCAACAAAAACCAATTCTTGTTTGTTTTGAATATGTTTTCTGTACAAGTCAATTTTTTTATGATTTAGAGAGTTGTAAATATACATTACAAGTTGACCTTCATCATCTAGATTGAATCTTTGTAGATCAAGATTCTGTATCAAATTCAAAAATTCAATCATAAGATCAGTTTCTGCCTCTGGGTATTTAAGGGTTCTTGCAAATTTCTTCACACTTAACTCAAATTTTTTGACTATGGCTAATACAGCATCGGAGTTTCCAGCTTGAGCATCTTTTAGACTTTTGTATAAATTCATTTCGATACATCCTTTCTTGCCTAAAAACTCCCAACTTATTTATTTTTCTCCCAAAATAACCTTTTTCTAATGGTTCATACTATAAACACGTAATACAAAGAGAGATTGTAAACCATTTTTTGAATTTTATTTGAATAAAAAGAATAATATTCGTTTATTGTGGTATAATATTTCAGAAATCAGGGCATGGAAACCTCACTAAGGTAAAGGAATGATAAGGATGCAGGTAAAAAAAGAAGAAGTAAAAAATAATATTTTGGACAAGGCTAAGCAAGAATTTTTAGAGAAGGGATTTCAAAAATCATCGCTTAGATCTATAGCAGCCAGAGCAGGAGTAACAAAGGGGAATATATACAATTATTTTGGAAGCAAAGATGAGCTATTTGAAGCCCTAGTCGTAGATACGATTGATAAAATACTAGATTATGATGATAGTGACTATGGATATATATTTGATGATGATATTGAGCTTGAGAATAAATCAATACAGGAGTTTTATGATTATGTTAGATTCATAGAGTCAAATAGAGACGAAATGATGTTATTATTTTTTTCGGCAGATGGCTCAAAGTATTCTAATTTTAGGCAAGAGTTAATAAATTCATACAAGAAAAGCAGTAAAGCGTTTTATGAAGAAATGAAAACGAAAACGAATAAAGAATATATAGCAAGCGATTTGTTTATAAGTAGCTGCTCGGCGCTGTATATAAGTTTCATAGAAACTATACTTCTTCACAAACCAGAAGATGAAAAGTTAGATTCTTATATCAGAGAAATGGCTACATTTGTTAATTCTGGGACTAAAGCAATCGTTAGAAGAAGCTAATAAGTATTTTAAAAACTCACAATTTCGAAAATGATAATCAATTTCATTGACTGTGAGATTTTTTTCTGCTAAAATAAATACCAGCGGTATTTATTGAGAGGGGGATTAACATGGAAGGATTTAAAAAGATACTTTTTTATGCTAAAGATTACAAGAACAAAATGTATTTAGCAATAGCTTTTATGTTTTTAAGTGTTGTGATGGGTATTGTACCATATGCTATTATTGCAAAGCTTGTTTCTGTGTTTATAGAAGATGGAAATATAGAGATGAGTACAATTTTGTACTTGGCAATAGGGATAGGAATTAGTCTATATGCAAAGACGTGGTTTAGAGGAAAGGGACTTGGAGCGTCACATGATGTTGCATATGATACACTTATGGGACTTAGGGTTTCATTTGCAGAAAAGATGATGAAATTACCTCTTGGAACCATAAACGATAGAGGAACTGGGGCGTATAAGAAAAATTTTGTCGATGATATAGAGCAGATAGAAACATTGATAGCTCATATGGTACCAGAGGGATTACCTTATCTCATGAGTCCGTTGGTAGTCATAGTAGTACTTGCTGTGGTTGATTGGAGGTTGGCGTTATTATCACTGGGCTCTATACCATTTGGAATCATACCCATAGCACTTATGATGAAATCTGGAATTAAAAAGATGGAGAAATATTATGAATCAGAAAAGGAAATGAATAGAACTATAGTGGAATATATTATGGGAATGGAAGTAATAAAGGTATTTAATAGAACTACGAGTTCGTTTGAAAAATACAAAAATCAAGTTGAGGATTATAGAGACTTTACATTGGATTGGTTTAAAAGCAGTTGGACATATATGGCAATGTATACATCTATACTTCCTTGTACAATTATGCTTTTGCTACCAATTGGTTCTTTATTCTACATAAATGGTAGCCTAGAACTTGGAACATTTGTATTTTCGCTACTACTTGCAATGAGTATAGGAGAGCCGCTTGTAAAACTCATGGAATTTATGCCGAATATACCGAATTTGGCATACAAGATAAGAGAGCTTGAAAAGACATTCGAAGGTGATTTTATAAAATCAGGAGAAATATGGCAAGAGATAGACAGTTACGATGTCTCGTATGAGAGCGTTTCATTTGCTTATGACAAGATAGATGTTATAAAAGGTGTTTCATTTAGAGCCAATACAAATGAAGTGACTGCTATAGTAGGTGAATCTGGAAGTGGAAAGAGTACTTTGGCCAAATTATTAGTTCATTACTGGGATATAGATGGAGGTAGCATAAAAATAGGTGGAGTCCCTATAGCCAATATGCCAATGGAGCAGCTGATGGAACTTGTGAGTTTTGTATCACAGGATAAGTTCTTGTTTAATATACCTATAATAGAAAATATAAGACTAGGCAGACCAGAAGCGAGCGATGAAGAGGTTATAAAAGCAGCTAAAAGTGCACAATGCCATGATTTCATAATGAAACTTGAGAATGGGTATGAAACACATCCAGGAGATCTTGGCGATAAATTGTCTGGAGGCGAAAAACAAAGAATCACAATAGCTAGAGCTATACTGAAAGATTCACCTATAATAGTTTTGGATGAAGCTACATCATCAACAGATGCTGAAAATGAAGATAAAATACAAGATGCTATAGGAGAACTCATAGAAAATAAAACCTTAATAGTAATAGCACATAGATTATCAACGGTAGCGGGAGCTCACAAAATGATAGTACTAGACAAGGGAAATCTTGTAGCAGAGGGAAGACATGAGGAATTACTAGAAAATTCACCCGAGTACAATATACTTTGGAAGTCGTATGCTCGTTCAGTTGAGTGGGACATAAGTGTAAAGGAGGAAGCTTATGCTTAGTATAGTAAGAAGATTGCTAGGGATATCAGATGTGTACAAAAGAGAATTAAAATTAGCTATAGTTGTAGCTTTTTTCGAAGGAATATTTACTATAGGTCCCCAAATGCTTGTGATGTGGACTATCTACAATGCTATAACTACTGGAATAGATAAAGAATTCGTTTTAAGAACCACTTTACTTTTGATTGGAACTATAGTTATGAGAGTGATTTTTCATAGATTAGTAGATGGACTACAAAGCGGAACTGGTTATAAAATATTTGCGCAAGAGAGAATGAGAATAGGAGAACATTTAAAGAGACTTCCGATGGGATATTTTTCAGAGGGGATGGTAGGAGAGGTTTCATCTATAGTAACTACAGATATATTGTTTGTAGAGATGTTTGGAATGTCAACTTTGTCAAAAATTGTCAATGCATATATAAATATGTTCCTCGGAAGTTTGATGATGTTTATATTTGATTGGAGAATCGGATTGATATCTGTCTTGATATTTGCAATAGGTTATAAGCTTTTAAAAGGAATGGATGATTATTCTAAAAAACACGCAGATAAACGCCAAGCTCAAATGGGCGTACTAGTTGGAAGTGTTATAGAATTTGTAAAAGGTATAGGGGTAATTAAGGTTTTCAATTTGCAGGGAGAACAAATGAAAAAACTTCACAATACTTTCAGGGTGACTAGAGATTATGCTATAGATTTTGAACAAGGCTTTGCTAAGAAATTCATAGGTTTTGATGGATGGTTTGGTATTGGAGTAGGGCTTGTAGTGCTTATGTCATCTAGGCTCATGTTAGGCGGTCAAATAGATGTTGAGTTTGGACTCATGATACTCATATATGTATTTCAGTTTTTTGTTCCATTTCAAATGCTTGGTTCTGTAGTGGCGCTAGCTAGAATAATGGAAACTGCTCTCGATAGATATGATGAAGTCATGGGGTATGAAGTTATAGACAAAAATGGAAAGAACATAGAATTAGATAATTTTGACATAGAATTTAAGGACGTTAGTTTTGCATATGAAGATAAAAAAGTGCTGTCTGATATTTCATTTGCTATAAAAGAAAAAACAATGACTGCTTTAGTTGGAAAGTCAGGTTGCGGAAAAACTACTATAACAAATTTGATAGCTAGATTTTGGGATGTGAATGAAGGTGAAATAAGGATTGGCGGTCAAAATATAAAAGATATGACTTGCGATAGTCTTTTAAAGAATATAAGTATGGTGTTTCAAAATGTCTATTTATTCAATGACACCATATTAGCTAATATAAAGATAGCAAGGCCAGAGGCTAGTATGAAAGAAGTTATAGAAGCGTGTAAAAAAGCTAGATGCTATGAATTTATAGAAAAACTAGAACATGGATTTGAGACAATGGTTGGAGAAGGTGGAGCATCACTATCTGGTGGTGAAAGTCAAAGAATATCAATAGCTAGAGCTATATTGAAAGATGCGCCGATAGTACTGTTAGATGAAGCAACTGCTAGTGTCGATCCGGATAATGAAAAATATATACAGGAAGCTATAAGCGAACTTGTAAAGAACAAGACATTGATAGTCATAGCTCACAAGTTAAAAACTATAAAAAATGCAGATCAGATAGTAGTTTTAGATGATGGAAAACTTGTAGATAGAGGCTCACATCAAGATATATTAAAACGTGGGGGACTTTATAAAGAACTTTGGGATAGAAGAACTAAAGCTAGAAACTGGGAAGTTTCTAAAAAATCAAAGCAAAGAGATTTAGAACTTAAGACGAGCTAAATCAGAATTTAATATTAAAAACTCCAGTCAAAAATCACTTTGATAGTGAGGATTTCTGACTGGAGTTTTTTAGCTAAATTTTTTCAGCTTCTCTAAGTGCCTTTATTGCGATATCTCTTTCGCTATATGGTATTTTTTTATCACCTACAATTTGATACGGCTCAGTTGATTTACCAGCTAAAACTATAATATCCCCAGGAAGATGGTTTTTTATTACATAGTTTATGGCTTCAGATCGGTCTACTATTATTTTGAATTCACCATTTTCAGATTTTACACCTTCCGCTATTTCAAGGCATATATCTTTAGGGTCTTCAAACACGGGATTGTCTTCTGTGAGTATAGTTATATCGGCATACTTTCCAGATATTTTTCCCATTTGTCCACGCCTTGCTTTGTCTCTTTCGCCTTGAGCACCAAATAGAGCTATTTTTCTATTACTAGAGAGAGCTTCTATAGTTTGCATGACTTTTTCAAGACCATCAGGAGTGTGGGCAAAGTCAAGTATTACAGTACAAGCTAGTGTGGTTTCAAGAGATTCAAATCTACCGGGGATGCCTTTTAGATTTGCGAATCCACGTTTTATAGTTTCAAGGTTTAATCCGCAGATGATTCCAGCACCTATAACTCCTAGAGCATTTTGAATATTAAATATTCCAGGTAGGCTGAGTGTCAAATCTATGCTTCCCTTTGAACAAGTAAATCTAAACACAGAGCCATTTAGAGAGGCTTCAAGTATTTCTGCTCTAAAATCAGAATCTTTCTTGAGACTATAGCTATAGACTTTTTTGTCTTCTGCTAAAAGTTCGCGGTACAGCCTTTGTCCATATTCATCATCTATGTTTATCACGCAGTGTTCCACAGAATTGAAGAAATCTTTTTTTGCATTGTAATAATTTTCCATAGTTTTGTGGAAAATCAAGTGGTCCTCAGTTAAATTTGTAAATATGCCTACTTTGTATTTGAGTCCCTGTATTCGTTTCAAAACTGTTGCATGAGATGAGACTTCCATAAAAGCGTAATTTGTACCGTTTTTATGCATTTTACTGAATAGTTTGTAGAGCTCTGATGACTCTGGAGTAGTATTTCCAAGTGGAGTGGTTACACCATCTGTGTGTACTCCATTTGTACCAATGAATCCTATTTTTTCACCAGCAGTTTCAAACAAACCTTGAAGTAAGTACGTAGAACTTGTTTTTCCATTTGTACCAGTTATGCCTATTAGAGGCATTTTGTCAGAAAAGTCATCGTATATAGTTTTAGAGCAAATTCCAAGAGCCTCTCTAGAGTCAGAAACTCTTATGAATGCTATATTAGGATCGATATTTTCAGGATAATTTTCACACACTATTGTAGTGCATCCGTTTTCTATAGCTGAGGGGATAAACTTATGCCCATCTACTTTAAAACCTCTTATAGCTACAAAAACCGAATTTGAAATTGCTTTTCTAGAGTCATAAGTCACAGAATCGCATTTTTGGTTTTTTATATTTTTATAATCAAGTGGAGATAATTCATTTATTATTGTTTGAATATTTGTCATTAAAATGACCTGCCTTTCTAGTTGTATCATATGATTTATTTTATCACATATTGACATCAGAATATATTTTTTGTGTTAGATTCTGATGTATGCAAAGTGAGATTTTGCTTTAATTTTTAGCAAATAGAAACCTTTCTTTTGTGTTATTTTTCAAAAGATATAAGTCAATCTTTTGTGTTGCTTTCCAAAAGATATAAATCAATCTTTTGTGTTATCTACAAAAGATTGACGTCAATATTTTGAGATATTACAAAGATACTTAGAGTTTTATTCATATAATATAGATATATGAAATGTTGCTAAATAGGAAATTTAATTATATAAGGGAGGTAGCGGAGTTACCGCGAATATTTTATGAAGAAAAATGTGATTAAAAAAAGGTTGTTATCATTATTACTTGTTGGA
>JAOAQY010000025.1 GCA_025210965.1 Tissierellales bacterium | reverse complement strand
TTTAATGACAGAAATCATGTTCTATCATTCGAACAATTTCCCTTCTATCCATTTTAGCTGCATTTATAACTGTTCTTTTACCGCTTCCATCCTGCATACAACTAGTAGTAGTAATTCCCTCATAGTTGTCATCCGATACACTCACTATCAAAACATCTGCATGTTTTGATTTAGAACCCGCTAAGTAACATTCATAGCCTTGAGCTTCTAACCACATTTTTAAATCTTCCAAACCACTTTGTAATTCTACTATTTTTTTCATAATTTACCTCCTGACTTATCCGTTTATTTACACTCTTTTCTTATTTTATTTATACCCGAAGCTATTTTTTAATAACAACACTATCTCCCTCTTCTATTAGATTTTGTCCTCTAACAATAATATTTACATCATCTTCTATATCGCTCGTTATCTCGACATTATCTCCAAATGCTATTCCTGTTTTCACCTCTAATTTCGATACCTTCATTCCATCTACTATATATATATACTCTTGAGGTTGCTGACCAAGTACAGCTTTTTTAGGTATTAAGTTTGAAGTTCGTTCATCTATTATAAATTCGCACTCTGCATACTCTCCAGTTCTAATTCCATTTATATTCTCATTTAGCCCTATTTTCACTTCAAATAATCCTGTATTTGAGTCAGCTCTTTGATTGAATTCCAAAACTTCACCAGATATATTTTCACTCTTTTCACCATCTGGGTACACATTTACTCTCGTACCTTTTCTAAGTTTTTCAACTACATCTCCTGTAACTTCTGTCTTAAATATCATAGATGATTCATTTATTATTTCTAATGCGATTTTTGGACCAACTGTTTCTTTTTCCTTTATATATATAACGCTCACTTTCCCATCTATTGGTGCTTTTATTTCTCTATCCTCTAAATCTAGTTTCAAATTATTTCTTTGATTAGTATAATTAACCGTAGCATCATTGTATTTGTTTCTCGCCTGTACTAAGACATTTTCAGCTGAATCCAACTCGCTTTGAGTAGCTCCTCCATTTTTATACAGAGCTTGTACCTTAGAGTAAGCCTCCTCTGCATCATCTAACGCAATCTTCGCATTGTCACGAATTGTTCTTAACTGACTCTCCGTAACCCTATAGGTATTTTCTATATTTTCACTATCTAAGCTAAACAATACATCTCCCTTACTCACCAAATCTCCAACATTTACATTTAATTTTTCAATAGTGCCATTCCCTTGTGTCTCTACGGATAATAAAGATCCGGCTTCTATCGAACCTATAGCCATAACACTCTCATAAATTTCTCCACTTTCTACATTTTGGACTTCAACAACAGCCACATTATCTTCTACCTCTACAGTCTCCTCTCCACTTGGTGCACATGATACTAACATTAGAAATGTAAGTGAGAAGACTATATATTTATTAAATTTCATTTTTTACACCACCTTTTTTGTTTTGAATATTTAAACTAGCTCTAATTTTTATTCCTTCAACTATCGAATAGCTAACCGGAACAAATACCAATGTGAGAACCGTCGTTACAAGTAACCCGAAAATCAATGCAAAACTAAATTCTGCATAGTATATCTCTTTAAATGCAAGCGGAAGCACTCCTGCAATAGTTGTCATTGTGGTAGCTAAAACCGGATTGAATCTTGTAGCTGCGCCTTTTACTATTGCTTCCTTTAATTCAATGCCTTCTTTCCTAAGACCATTCATATAATCTATCAAAACTATCGCATCATTGACAGCAATACCAACAAGTGCCACCAGCCCCATAAATGCATAAAATCCAAAATCATTACCTGTTATTACAAGACCCCATATAACACCAACTGCGGCCATTGGAACTGTCGTTAATATAATAAATGGCTGCGCTACGGATTTAAACTGCACTGTCAATATTATAAATACCAAGAACACTGCTAATATCATACTTTGAAAAAGATAAATAAAATTCTCTTGAATACCTTGGACATCTCCACCAAAGCTTATATCAATATCATCGTAAATGCTTTTACCCTGCATTCTATTCTCTATTTGATTTGTAATATCTGTTATATTATAACCTCGTCTAATGTCAGCTTCTATAAATACTATTCGCTCACTATCTTCATGTCGTATGCTAGATAACCCTTTTTCTTCTTTAAATTTGACTAAGTTTTCTATTGGCATTTTTTTACCAGACGGAAGAGTGATATATAGATTTTTTATTTCACTGATTTCACTTAAGTCTTCTTCTTGTTTCTGTATCTTGACATTTATTTCTTCCCGATTTTCCGTATACGTTGTAACTGTAATTCCTGAAATTTGTTTTCTAACCTGACTCGAAATTTGAGCTACAGACAAATCATACAATGCCGCTTTGTTTGGATTTATGTCCATCAGTATTTGAGGCACACCTTTTTTTACTGATGTCTCTATATTGTAAATACCATCTATTTGCTTCATTTCTCTCTTGTACAATTCCAATACTTCCTGCAATCTATCTAAATCTGATCCGCTGAAGCTTATTTTTACAGGTGATCCAACGGGAGGACCAGATGCCAAACCTTTAATCAATATTTCTGCTCCTGATATTTCATTTAATTCATCTTCTACACTCTCCAATAAATCAAATCCTGTAACACCTTCACTAACAGCAAGACTAGCTCTTATAACACTTTTATCTACCTCACTGCCGCCAATAGTCGTATTAAACTGATCTATGCCTTTATTGTCAATAAGTAATGCTTCTACTTTTTCAGTTATCTTAGCTGTCTCCTCTAAAGTAGTTCCTCCAGGAGTATCAATATCAATTACTAAAGTATCAGGTTCATTTTTAGGGAAAAATGATACTTTTATAAGACCTGTTGCAAATGTTCCAAAGCTAAATAATAACACCAAAAAGCCTGCCAAAAGAAGAATAATTCTTTTCTTTTTGCTCATTACAAATGCATTAATTACATTCTTATATTTTTCATGTTCTTCATTTTTTCTAGATTTAAAATACTTTGTGTACTCTTTTACTCCTATGGCTATAGAAAAAAACACAAGTGCAACTATGCTGAGTACATTCCAATTGCCACCATTTGAAAATGCATAGAAACTCAGTACAGCAACAAGTATTATAGATATTATTATTTTGATCCATTTTTTTCTCACAGTATAGTTTCTTTCAGCCTCTCTCTTTAGTATCCTAGATGAAATTGCAGGTGTTATGGTAAGTGACACTATGAGCGATACCGAAATAGTAATTATTATGGTTAGCGGTATAGTTGATACAAAATCACCTAAAATC
This sequence comes from Tissierellales bacterium, assembly GCA_025210965.1. Taxonomy (NCBI): domain Bacteria; kingdom Bacillati; phylum Bacillota; class Tissierellia; order Tissierellales; species Tissierellales bacterium. The sequence goes on along the minus strand of JAOAQY010000025.1, from coordinate 11,018 downwards.
CCAGGAAGTATTGCCAATGGAAAAAATGCAGATATTGTAGTAAGTGTCGCTGAAAATATTGGATAGGATACCTGATTTGTCCCTAGCGACGCAGCATCTTTAAGCATGTAACCCTCACGTTTTAATCTGTCTATATTTTCCATTACAACTATAGAATTATCAACTAGCAAACCCAGCGCTACTATGAGCCCTAGTATTGCAAATGTATTAAATGTTATGCCAAATATATTTAATAGTCCCAATGTTCCTAAAAGCGAAAGTGGTATAGTCACAGATACTACAATTGCTTCTCTAAATCCTATAAATAAAAACAATACTATAACAACTACGATGAGACCTGAAAGTGCACTCTGCTGAATATTTTTCAAATCTTCAGCTACATTTTCTGCAAGTTCATTTGAATAATTTATTTTAAGTGACTCAGGATAAAGTACTCCTGAATTTTTTTCTATCTTCTGTTTTATTTTTTGAGTTATTCCTACGACATCACTATTTGCAGCTCTCGAGACTTCTAAAAATACAGATGGAAGTCCTGCCATTCTACCATCTCTTATAAATGTTCTATTATATGATTTTATTTTTTCTGTAGAATCATATATTTCAGCAAAGTCTCTTACAAATACCATACTTCCCTTAGAGGTCTTTATTGGAATTTGACTAATTTCAGAAACGCCTTTAAGTTTTTCATCTGTTCTTATTGTATATCTCAACCCGTTTAAATTTGCTTCACCTAATGGTGTAGACAAATTGTAGTTTTGAATACTTCTCTCTAGATTATCCATTGTAACTCCAAGCTCTAGCATTTTCACTGGGTTCGTTATGATGTGAATCTCTCTATCTAATCCTCCAAATACATTTACTTCTTCTACCCCCGATATTTTTTCTATTTCATCAGCTATATCTTCACTTACTCGAGTCAAATCATAGACAGGTAGTTCCCCCGATATACTTATATTCATAAGAGGTATCTCTGATGTTTTAAATATGAAACTAGATGGTTTTTCAACACCTTCCGGAAAATCTATCTCATTTAGCAAATTATCAAGTTCTAGTTTTTTTCTATCAACATCTATATCTTCCTTGAACTCAATAGTTACAAACGACAATCCAAAGCTACTTTCAGATGTCAAATTTTCTATATCGTCTAGTTCCGATATTTTATTTTCTATCGGATCTGTCACCAAAAATTCAACATCTTCTGGACTTGCACCTAGATAAACCGTTTGAACACTTATTGCAGGGAATATTATCTCTGGTAATGATTCTTTAGGAAGTGTCATCAAACCAAATACTCCGACGGAAATTATCATAAACATAACAAGTATCGATAGCGGAAGTTGATTTATAAATATATCTGCAAATCTCCCTAAAATATTTCTGTTTTTCTCTAATTTATCGTTCATATCAGTTCTCCTTTTTTAGATAAAATCATATGTATTTTTTATACCCGTTATATAATAATTATATTCTGAAAATACGATTCTCTTTACTCATTTTAGACATCTATAACAAAATATTATAAATTTTCTTGAAATATATGGATTTTTTATAGAAGAGAGCGTATAATATTAGTATGTTTAGTTTTTAACAATCATGATTGATTTTAATTTGGAGGTTTTACTATGACAAAGGGAATTGAAACACTTTTAGCCATAATAGGTTGCTCATTTTGGGGACTCACTTTTATATTTTTAAAACCAGTCGCCCCTTATGCTTCTGCATCCGATTTGGTATTTTGGAGATTTGTATTCACAGCAGTATTTTTGTTTATATTTCACAAAATCACCATCAAAAAATTTAATTTTTCATTTAATGATTTTAAGCTCATGCTTATAACTTCATTTCTCGGCTTCTTTCTATACCAATTGTTCTGTAACTTTGGAGTATCAATGATTTCAGGTTCTGAAGCTGGTTTGATACACGGTCTTATACCAATAGTTACAATATTTTTCGAAAGAGTTCTCAGAAATAAAAAAATCACTCCCCTAAAAGGAGTGGCTATGATGACATCTATCGCTGGAATATATTTGATATCGCAATCATCAGGTACTGCAAATAGCCAGTTTATAGGATACGTTTTGATGTTTGCTGGTATTTCAGCTTGGGTTATCTATACATTCATATCAGAAAAGTTACTAGACAGATACCACGGAATAGAATTATTAGCATACCAATCACTATTAGGCGCAATGTGGGTTATCCCTTATAATCTAATCACTGAGCAGAGACTTGTAAGTTTAAATATATTTACAAGTACTACTGCCTGGGGAAATCTACTATTGAGTGCTATTTTAAGTTCTGGAATAGGTTATATATTATATATGAGAGGTGTCAAAAATTTAGGAATCGGAACCATGTCCTTTATAGTAAATATAATGCCGATATCTTCATTATTAGCAGGTGCTATAATCTTAGGCGATCCTATTACATTAAATAATTTCTTTGGTTTAATTCTGATACTTATTTCTGTTTATATGATTCTTGTAGATAACTCTCAATCAAAGCACAAAAAAAGGAAAAAGAAATTATCTTTTTCCCAATAATACCCAAGGCACACAGTTTTCGTCCTATTTTATATAGGCCACAGCAACCTGTGTGCCTCTTTTATTTCCAAACTCTCTATGCGAAAAATACATATGACTATTTTCTTTAGTGCAGGTATTTGAACATTCTATGTTTTTATCAAGTACGCCTACACTTTTAAGCAATGCTTTATTAATGTTTGCCAAATCCGGAAAATATTTATCACCATGATTCTCAATATATTGTTTCGAATCTATCGGCAATAACTCTAATGCTTCTTTCACTTCTACTCCTACTTCATAACATTTGCCACAAATCGCAGGCCCAATAGCTACTTTTATCTCATTTTCCTTTGAACCATATTCGTCTTTCATTTTTGATATCATTTCTGTAGCAATAGATAGAGCAGTTCCTCTCCACCCAGCATGCGCCAATCCTACTACATTTTTTACCGGATCAAAAAATATAATCGGAGTACAATCTGCGTGATAAGTCATAAGAGGTAAGTTTCTTTCGTTGGTGATAAGTCCATCAATCCCTTTGTAATCTTTTTCTCTTACAAACCCTTTACCTGCATCTTTTCTACTCACTATTCTAATATTCTTGTCATGAGTCTGATCTGACAAAACAACTGCTTTTGAATCAACACATAATTCTTCGCAAAATTTTTCATAATTTTTCTGTATGATATTTCTATCATCTCCTGTGCTAAGTCCTAAATTCATGCTAGAATAGCATCCACTACTATATCCACCTTTTCTAGTTGAAAAAGCAGCAAACATACTAGATTCATAATCTTTAAATATTTCAAATGTATTGTATATCAAATCGCCTTTTTCAATATATTCCATTTGTAATCACCTCTTTTGTATTATAGCACAAAAGAGTTTTTTCTTAGTATATAATCATAGCTGGAGTCTGTCCTGGTAAACTCATAGTCATAATAGGTGCTGTAATAGCATTTATGAAATTTCCTACTTCTATATCTCTTTGAATATAAGTATCCTCACTTGAAACATTCAGTATAGTTTGATCTTCAAATCCTTCAGATTTTTCTTTTGATGATATTGTTATTCTTGAGATATTCCCTTCTTCATCTAAATCTATTTCTTGGATATACCCACTATGAGTAGCAATCATTGACTCTGAAAAATGTATATTTCCTTCTTTAGTTTGAAGACCTAGGCTTAAAATTTGAGTGAAAAACTCTGCTGGAACATAAGTTTCATCTCCAATCAATGTCGGTGCTTTGCTAAGTTCTCTTGGAGCCATTTTGTTTTTAAAATACGCATTTTTGGAAAGTTCTACACTAGTCCATCTAGCTCCATTTGCCAATTCAATCTGCTTCGTCTCATCGTTCCACGTTACTTCAAAGCCTGCCGCTTCAGCTAATTCTCTAAGTGGAAGCATCAATACTCCGTCTAAGTCTTTACCTGCACTTTCTAATTCTGTTTCTCCCCAATAGATATTTACATCATTTTGCTCTAGTTTTACCTCTACTACATTTTCATTTGAATCATACAATGTTGGTACTGGTGCTGTTGCCATAACCGTAGACGTCAACATCGCTATCATTAATCCTGTTATTATAAGTTTTTTCATATTTTTTTCCTCCTAAATTTTATCTCTCTTTGTCTAATTTATTTTTGTTATAATTCTTAGACGAATTGAGCATAAAAAAAGTTCCCTCACTGAGGAAACTTTTTTATTTAATATAGAAATCTAATTCATTAAAGTCACTACAAACATTGATATATTGGAGTTTTGGAAGTTCTATAGTATAAATATTTATTCCAAGTAAATTGGCTGCTTCTATTTTTTCATCTACTCCACCGTTTTTACCACTTTCTTTTGTAACCATATGCTTTATATTCTTTTCTTTCATAATCCACATATTTGATTCTAATGAATGTGGCCCCATTACAGCTATTATTTGATTCATATCAAAACCTAGATTTTCACATTTCCTTATTATTTTAGAAGAAGGCATAACTCTTACGAATAATCTAGACATATCATTTATTTTACAAAAAGCATCTAAATTGTTGCTCCCAGATGTTATTAACACATTGCCATCAACATAATTTAAATTATCCACTAGTTTTTCATATGTCTCAAATCTAGCTACGCCTTCTAGCTTCTCTCGTTGTCTTTCAAATCGAACATATTTCTTTTTTAGTATTTTGCTTATACTCAAGAGATTCTTACTAATTTCAATAGCATATGGATGAGTTGCATCTACTATCGCTTCTACATTATCATTATTTAAGCATTCCATTAACTCTGATTCATCTTTACTTCCAACTTCAATGTTTACATTTTTCAAATTCATATTTTTTAAAAGCTCAGCGCCTTGACTTGTGCTAACAAAAACTTTTACCTCATTGTTTTTACTCAAATGCTCGACAACTGCCTTCCCTTCGCTAGTACCAGCAAATACCGCTATCATATCTCATAGCCTCTAGGCGTAACCATGCTCTGCCCAAAAATTTTCGTTCTAGAATTTCCAACTATGATTACAGTCATCATATCTATTGATTCTTTAAGCATATCTTCAAGTGTTGTTATAACTATGGTTTCCCCATCTCTCATAGCTTTTTTTACTATTCCAACTGGAGTTTGAGCTGACTTGAACTTTAGCATTATATCCCTTGCTTTATCTATTAAATCCGGTCTTCCTTTGCTTTTTGGATTGTATAACGTAATAACAAAATCCCCTTCACTAGCACATTTAATTCTCTTTTCTATGAGTTCCCACTCCGTCAATAAATTACTTAAACTTATATAAGCACTATCATGCATTATGGGCGCTCCTAATCTAGATGCAGCCGCATGTGCTGCTGTTATACCTGGTATTATTTCACAATCAACCGATCTAACCTCATGCTCTATAAGTTCAAGTACTAAACCGGCCATTCCATATATTCCTGAGTCTCCACTACTAACAAGCGCTACACTATGGCCTTTTTCCGCTAAATCCAATGCTTCTCTACATCTATCTACCTCTTTTTTCATCACTCCTTCTATACATTCTCCACTTATATTTGGAAGGTGTTTTATCAACTGAATATACTTTTTATAACCCACTATATATTCTACTTCACTAAGTACCTTTCTACATCTGATGCTCATGTGTTCTTCATTTCCTGGCCCCATACCAACTACATATATCTTCCCACTTCTCATATTATATTTCCTCCCAAATTGATAATGTCATGCCATCCTGCTTTAACTTTTTTAATACACATTTACCTCGATTAGATGCTAAATATCCACTTGGCTCAGCAACTGAAGGTGTTCCAGTAATAGATTCGACAAAATCAGATTTATCAAATTTATGCGAAACCGCTTTTAGTCTATCTGCAGAAAATGTATTGAATTTCCAGCCATACTTTTCTGTAATTTGCAAAAATCCCTCTTCATCGGCCTTTAAATCTATACTTGATAGTGATTTTACAGAATTTATGCTATATCCACTATTGTCTAGAGCTTCTAAAATAAACTGTTCTATTTTTTCAGCACTAGTTCCTCTTCTACAGCCCATTCCGATTACAATGTTAGTTTTATATAATTGTAATCGATTCTTTTCACACTCTAGCTTTCTATTTGATATCGTAACAACGTATTTAGACTCTCCTTCAAATGTAAAACTATTCTTTAAATCAGTTTTTATTTTGAAATCACCGTCTATTTTTATTTTATTTCCCTCTAATATATAGGCTGTTAATAGCTTTGCTTTTTCAAAATCTACCAATTTATATCCATTTGATTCTGCAAAAGTATCAATTCCCCATTTTCCATTCAAATCTGTAGCCGTCGTTATAACAGGAGTACTATTCAAATAGCTGCTAATCGCTCTAGCATAATCATTAGCACCACCTAAATGTCCAGATAACAAACTTATAACATGATCTCCACACTCATCTATAACTATAACTGCAGGATCTGTTTTTTTATCTACTATACTGTCTTTTATCATCCTAACACTTATACCTGTAGACATTATAAATACCATTAAATCAGCATTATTAAAATGCTCATCCACATGATGTTTAAGTCCATTTTTTAAAACTTCACAACTTCTCTTTGCATATTTTTCTAAAGTAAATACTTGAGCTACAGTTATAAATTGTTTTAAATTATTAGCAAGTGCATATCCTCTTTTAGACACCGCATAAATATATATTTTTTTAGCGTCCTTTTCTATATTCATGTGTAAAGCTCCGATCATACAATTTCGATTTTGAATATTCACAATCTATGAAATCTCCAACCAATATTTGAGCTGTTTTAGTTATATTTGCTTCCTTCACTTTCTCAGAAATATTTGAAAGCGTACCCTTAACTATTTTTTGTTCTGGCCAAGATGCTTTTTGAATTACGGCTATAGGCGTTTCTAAATCATATCCTTTCAAAAGTTCATTTACTACATTTTCTATCATGTGAACTGACAAAAATATGGCCATAGACGCTCTGTGTTTTGCAAGCTCGGATAATTTTTCCGTTTCTGGAACTGGGGTTCTCCCCTCTATTCTAGTACATATAACAGTTTGTGAAACATCTGGAAGAGTAAATTCTCTCTGTATTGCAGCTGCCGATGCTAAAAACGAACTAACTCCTGGTACTATTTCAAACTCAATATTTTTTCTTTCAAGTGCATCCATCTGTTCTTGAATAGCGCCATATAAACTTGGATCTCCCGTATGAAGTCTCACTACATTCTTATCTTTCGATATCCCATTTTCTATAACCTCTAACACTTCTTCAAGTGTCATTTTAGCGCTATTGTGAATTTCTGCGCCTCTTTTATTCCATGTCAATAACTCTGGATTAACAAGAGACCCTGCATATATTATTACATCAGCTTCTTGTAATGCTTTTTGTCCTTTTATAGTTATTAGTTCTACATCGCCAGGCCCTGCTCCAACTATTTTCAATTTATTCACTGAAATCGCCTCCATTATTTCTTATACGCTTAACTAATAGTACGCTCATATAAGGTAGTTTGTAACTATAATCAAGTTCACTTCTCACTTCCATTTTTTCATATCCACCATACGTAACACTTTTGACCTCTATATCCATTTTTTTTGATATTTTCTCCAAATAGCCTACACTTTTTTCACATGGCTTCAGTATCGCTAATGTATCAAAATACTCGAATAAATCCAAGCATTGTTTCTCACTCTCTATTCCTGGCAAAATACCAAACCCTGATTTTCCAAGCCCTAGATGTTCTCCTATAGCACTGCTAGCTACTTGATATGAAGTAATTCCTGGCTCATATTCTACATCTATGTCAAACTCTAATCTATCTCGCAAATATGAAAATGTACTAAACGTCATAACATCTCCTATAGTTATAAAACTCGAATGTCCTTCTTTTTCAAGAGTTTCATTTATAGTATCTGCAGCCATTTGCCACGCTCTTTCAAGACCTGTTTTTTTCATTGGAAATACCAGTTCGCACAATTTAGTGCCTGTTTTTACATATTTTTTTATACTTTCAAGCGCCATGCTTTTTTCGCCTTTACTTACTACCGGATAGTAAATAATATCGCTATTTTCTATTTTTTCTTTTGCTGATATGGTTAAATACCTACCATCTCCAGCGCCTACTCCAATTGCTATAAGTTTTCTATTCATATCGTCTCCTTAATTCCACCAAATTTTCATAATAAAAATAGGTCTCCCACCATCAAGCATTTGGTATTTACCAAGCCTACTTGATCTTGAAATCTGAACTTGAATAAGTTCATACTTTTTTTCACTACATTTCATATACTCTGTCCATTCACTCAACGTCTCTAATGTTACAGCATTCATAACAACTATGCCATTTGATGATATCTTTGATTCAAGCAAACTCATTATTTCTTGAAAATTACCTCTAGTTCCTCCTATGAATACTCTGTCACAATATTCTATTTTTTTAAGAGCATCAACAGCATCCCCATGAATCAAATCAATATTTTCACATCTATGTTTTTTTATATTTTCTTTCATTATATCTACAGCTTCACTTTTTACTTCAATAGATGTTACTTTCCCCTTATATAAAAATCTCGATGCTTCTATACTTATAGAACCTGTTCCACTGCCAATATCAACTAAGTGATGATTTGATTTAAGTTCTAGTTTTCCAAGTGTAATATATCTTATTTCTTCTTTAGTCATAGGCGTACTATTTCTCAAAAAATCAATATCCGGGATATGACACTCCCTATTATAGTCCTCAAGACTCTCTAATATAACCACAGCCATAGCTTTGTGTTTTATATTTTCTAATTCAGAAGGCATTCCCTCTATTATCTTTTCATCTTCATACGACAACCTATAACCTACATACATCTTAACTTTCATGTTAAAACTTTTTAGTTTCTTAGCTATGGCCTGCGGACTTTGCTCATAATCTGTCAAAAGTGCAACTGTTTTATAGTCTCTAAGTGCATCAATATAATCACAGCTTCTCCCATGAACACTAAGAAATACTGCATCTTCATATGTCTTTCCTAATTTCGAAAAAAAGTATTGTATAGAATTTAGCGCAGGTACAACTTCTAATTTGCAACTTAAATTTCTTTTTAAATATCTAAAAAAACTATAATAGCAAGGGTCACCAGAAACCAATACCGCGATTTCTTGTGTATCACACCTCTTTTCAATCTCATCTACAACCTCTCTAAAACCTACTGAAAGAGATATTTTCTCACTACTCAAATCAGAAAAATTCTCTAGCTGCCTATCTCCTCCTATAATGCAATCTGCAGATTCAATAGTATATTTAGCTCTCTCTGTCATATCATCTATATTCCCTGGTCCTATTCCAACTATTTTAATCATAGAATTCCTCCCCATTAGTCCACTTAGACAGTCTCTGATGTGCAAAATCACTACACCCAAGTTCTCCAAATGGTAAATTAAATAAAATAGTTTCAACTGAAATTTCTTCACGAGCTCTAGCTTCACATTTTTGTTTTATTTTTTGAGCAATTTTATCAAATACAAAATCAGAATCTACAGATTTTATAATTTCAACCGCTTCATCTGTAGTATTACTATCCATTATCTCCATAAATATATCTCTATTTTCACAAAAATACATGTAATTAGCTCCTAATATCTCCATTCTTCCATCTGCCACTTTACTATGAGTATTAAATATTCCTCCAGCAACCTTTATAAGTTTTCCTATATGACCTATCAGCAGTATTTCTTCTATGCCTTCCGCTTTAGCAAAATCAATGCACTCTCCTATGAAATTACTAATTTTTATGCGAGGCGCTTTTATTTCATTATAAACCTTAGTAAAATTCTCTCCATAATTTCCAAGTACCATGACAAGTCGCTTACTCTCTTTTGAAGCTGATTTTATCTCCAAGTGTAGACTTTCAACCAATGCAGTTTCACTCATTGGCTCTACTATTCCTGTTGTGCCAATGATAGATATTCCTCCTACTATCCCGAGTTTTGAATTAAGCGTCTTTCTAGCTATTTCTTTCCCTTTCGGCACTTCTATACATATATTTGCTCCAACTGGCGATTTGAATACTTCTCTAAATGATTTTTCTATCATTTGAAGAGGAACGGGATTTATAGCATAACTTCCAACAGGTGTCTGAAGCCCTTTTTTAGTTATAATTCCAACACCAGTTCCTCCAACGATATTTACGGTTTCTTCTTCGTTAATTTCGACTACAGCCTTTATTTCTATTCTATTTGTAACATCGGGATCATCGCCACTATCTTTTACAGCTTCCGCTATTACTTTGCTACCTTCAACTCGTTTAACATAATTTATAGGAACCGATACAGTCCAGCCCTTCGGTGTTTCTATTTCAACACAGTCCAAAATTTGACCAGTCTCTATGTAAATTGCAGCAGCTTTAGTTGCCGCCGCTGCTGTAGTTCCCGTAGTATAGCCATACCTTAGTTTTTTGCCATTATATAATTTATAGCGCTTCATCTTCTGACCTCATTATTTTAAACAATGCATTTAATATTGCTACTGCAACTGGGCTGCCTCCTTTTCTGCCTCGTATTACCGCAGATGGAATGTCCCAATTTAAAAGTTCTTCTTTAGATTCAGCGGCTCCTACAAACCCTACTGGTACACCTATTATCCACTTTGGTTTCAATTTATTTTCATCAGCTAATTCCCCGATCTTATAAATAGCTGTTGGTGCATTCCCTACCATGTACATACTGATTCCTTCTTGTGCCGCTTTTTCTATTCCCGCCATGGACCTTGTAATGTTTTTTTCTTTAGCCACTTCATAAACTGATTTTTCATGTACATAATTTACTATCTCTAAACCGTATTTCTTCAGTGCACTTTTATTAACTCCTGAAACAATCATAGATGTATCAGCATAAATTTTCCCACCATTTCTCAGTTCTTTTTTTGCTATTTCTACAAAGTCATTGCTGAATTTTATCAAATCTGCATACTCAAAATCTGCAGTAGTGTGAATAACCCTTTTCACAATAGGTGC
>JAOAQY010000024.1 GCA_025210965.1 Tissierellales bacterium | reverse complement strand
CCTATAATCCCCGCATCATTTTCAAGTGTAGCAATCTCAATTCTACCAGATTCAATAGATGCAAAGCTTTTCATACCTTCTATCTCTTTTCTAACCTTATTGATTAGAAAGTCCCCTGCTTTTGAAACTCCACCGCCAATTACAAAACAATCTGGATCAAGTATATTTATTAAGTTCGATATCCCTATAGATAAATAATGTACTAATCTGTCAACTGTTTCAACAGAAAGCTCATCTCCAGATTTTGCGCCATCAAATATCAGTTTCGCATTTAATCGGCCTGAATGTTCTTCTAAATTAGATTTTCTACCTAAATCTAGTTCTTTTTGAGCATACTTTATAAGCGCTGTAGCTGATGCAAATGTCTCCAAGCATCCGTTTCTTCCACAATTACAGTCATAAAAGTTATCGCCAACTACCATATGTCCTATTTCAGAACCTACGCCATGACTTCCGCCATATGCTTTACCATCTATTATCATTCCTCCGCCAACGCCTGTTCCTAGCGTCAAGAATACTCCATTTTTACATCCCTTCATTTTGCCAGCACCGTATTCTGCAACTCCTGCTACAGTAGCATCATTTCCTATTATCACCGGTAATTTAAGCAATTCTTCTAAAGGTTTTTTTAAAGGTACTTTTTCCCAATTTAAATTTACACAGTAAATTACCTCTCCACTAGCTTCATCTGCTACTCCGGGTATTCCTATTCCAACTGCCTTTATGTTTGACCTACTAAATTCACTCTCATCAATTATTTTATTTACTAGTTCTGCCATATCCTTTATAATATCACTAGCTGGTCTAGTAGCTTTTGTCTCAACACTATCTTTTAATAAAACTACACCATCATCATCAACAAGTCCGGCAGCTATATTAGTGCCACCTAAATCAATTCCTATATACATAATTTCAACTCCCTTTTTATTTTAATTCGGCAATTTAAGTCTATACCCGGCTGGAACCGAATTAGCATCTTTTATATTGTTGAGTTTTATTATATCATTTACGCGACTTCCGTCTCCATAGAATTTATTACTTACCTTATAGAGATTATCACCTTTTTGGAGTACATAAGTTTTATAACTTTCAGATTTTGACTTTTCCTCTTCCTGTGCTTGTTCGGCAATTTTTTCTTCTAATTTTTCATTCAACGTATCATCTGATGACTCTATTATATCGTCTGTTTTTATATTGTTCTCCATATTATTTTCTGCATTATTTTCTTTACCACTACTTACATTCTCCACATTCAACTCATTATCAACAATAGTACTATCTATACTATTTCCTATTTCATTATCTTTTTCCGTAGTTTCAACTACATTTTCCTCTTTTTCAACAACTAATTTCTCATCATTATTTTGTACATCTTTATTTTCTACTACTTCTGTATCAACTTTAGGAACTTTTTTTTCTACCTTCTCAAATATTGTATATACTCCAAATACTATCAAAATCATGGTAATCGTAACAATTGTTGCCTTTAAAACTTTAGGCCAAACAGGTGGTTTTGGAATTACTACAGATTCATTTGCTTCTACTTCTATTACTTCACATATCCAATTGTCATGTCCACAAATTCCATCCACCACAGTTTCCAACTCATCAATTCTATCTCCAACTATAAATGACGTCAGCTCTACTTCAGATATATTGTTGTAAACCTCTTTAGAACAAATTACAAATTGCTGCCCTTCATATAAGTGAAATGCTTTTGTAATTTCTACAGGCTCTTCGACAGACTTCATGCCAATGTATTTTGTCAATTGATCAGCACCAGTTTCATTCTTGGCTTCACTTGGTTTCATTATTCCCTGTTCTATCCATTGATTAGCTAAAATATGCTCTTGTGATAATACTTTTAATTCACCTTGTTCTATAGAATAAACTCTTAAATCTCCCGCAAAGAAACACACCCCACTATTTTGATATGTCAAAACCATAAGAATTGATGCAGGATCAAGCTGCCAATCCAAATTTATTTTTTGAACTGTCTCTTTTATATTCCATACAAAATCAGTAATTTGAGTATACTCTCCAATAAAATTCACTTTTTCATATAGTGTTTCAAAATAAGGATCAAGCATTTCTTCAGTCCAATGCTCTCCTAATAAATCTTGACTTATATATCCAAGTAAATGTGCAGGTGAGCTAATACTGTCTTCACTTTCATAGCGATATATTTTCCTACTACTCGCTAAGTGATACTTGCTATTTAATACCGCTCTATTTGCCATTTCTCCGCCCCTTTTCTAACAATAATTTTTCTTCTTCTTCCTCAAAATTTTTTACCTTGTTCTCTCTTGTCCACGGATTTATATCACTAGGTATGTCATTTCCTGCTCCAAATTTCACACATATAAATATGCACAGCAAAAGCAATGCTATAAGAACAACACCCATGTCTTACCTCCTTAAAGCAAATATTTGCTAAAAATCAATCCACCTACAACTATTGCAAAAATAGCAGAAAGCAATACCGCTCCAGCTGCAACATCCTTAGCTGTTTTTGCCAGTGGATGAATATTTTCAGTATAAAGATCTATAGTTTTTTCAATAGCTGTATTTATCATTTCCGATACCATGACAACCATAGCTGAAAATAAAATCAAACAAACATCTTCTATTGCCATGGAAACACTTATCATTATAAATATAAGTACCACCAATGCAAGTGTATGTAAGCGCATATTTCGCTGTGATCTAAAACCATATACTATTCCCTCCATAGCATACTTAAAACTCTGAAAAAGCTTTCTTTTTTTCATAAAATTTCGCCTCTTATCCTTTAGGTCACTCTAAAACTATGATTAGAATTCTTTTCTACAATATACACATCTCTTTTATTTGTTGAATCCAAAATATTGTAGAAAAAAATTAACTTAATGAAGTTTTTCAGTAACCATATTATCATTTAGCTTTTTTATATCACTCCAAAAATTCTATATACTATTATTTTACAACATTTTGCCTATATAAACAGCTACTTTTGTGAATTGAAATTTTCTTGTAATGCAATTTATTCGATTGATTAGTTCTAAATAGTTTGATAAAATAAATTTAATAATAGAAAAGGAGAGCTGTTATGGATTACCGATTAAATGAGAAATTTTTAAATCTTTATTTAAATGCACCTGAAAATAAAATTATGAATAAAGTCCTTAGAAAAGTTGTTAAGGAGATTTTGGAAAATTATAACACATTATCGCCTAGTGATCTTGCATGGCTAGAATCCTTTCTTGCCTGTGTAGTACGCGCAAAGCGAATTGTCGATATACCTAAACAATTAAATGTATTGGTATATAATCACGAACTTCCAGAAATAAAAGCAGATTTCGTAGCTCTTAGAGATTCGGCACCTAGTAGATATTTTGATGATTTAAGAAAATTCCAAGCAGTTCTTGATAATGAACTAAATCTAATAATTACAGATCGTTCTGATGAAAATCAAACAGCTAGAGACATCATTACTGGATTTAGAACTAGTAAATATGGCTCTAAGCGAAAATAAATTATATTTTATTTTTACTAAAAAAGCTATGTCAAAATAGTTAAATCTATTTTGACATAGCTTTTTTACAATCTAAAATTTTGCATCATCAATATCTTCCAAGTGCTTATTAACAAAATTTGCAATATCTTCAATAGTAGTTTCTTCAAATGGTGATTTCAAATTTGCTTCTCTCACAAGATTTAAAAATGAATCACTACCGCCCTTTTTACAAAGAGCTAGATAATCAGTCCACGCCGTTTCTGGAGTCTCTTCTGATTTTTTCCAAAATTGGAACGCGCATATTTGAGCTAGTGTATAATCTATATAATAGAATGGATCTTTAAATATATGACCTTGTCTAAACCAAAATGTTCCCTTATCTAAGAATTCATTCCCCTCATAGTCCAAGCTAGGCATGTATTTTTTCTCACAATTTCTCCATGCTCTTTTTCTATCGTCTGCACTCGCATTAGGATTTTCATATACAAAATGCTGGAAATCATCTACTGTAACTCCATATGGTAAAAACGTAAATGCATCATTTACATGGTTAAAATAGTATTTTTCAGCATCTTCTTCAAAAAATAGATTCATCCAAGGATGGGTCAAGAACTCCATGCTCATAGAGTGAATCTCACACGCTTCTAGTGTAGGCCAAACGTATTCTGGCAATTCATAATCTCTACTCATATAAACCTGAAATGCATGACCGGCTTCATGAGTCAATACATCCACATCATCCGCTGTACCGTTAAAATTTGAAAATATAAAAGGTGATTTATAGTCGTTTATAAATGTGCAGTATCCACCAGGTGATTTACCATCCTTGCTAAGAACATCCATCAATTCATTTTCCATCATAAAATCAAAAAACTCACCGGTTTCTTTTGACAATTCATGGTACATCTTTCTTCCCGCTTCTAATATTTGCTCCGGTGTTCCCTTTGGAGTTGCATTTCCAGAATTAAAACTTATATTTAAGTCATAGTATTTTAACGCATCGAGACCTAATCTAGTTGCCTGTTTTGATCTGAGTGACTCTGCAATTGGCACTACGTACTTTTCTATAGCACTTCTATAAACTGAAACTGATTTTGAATTATAATCAGTTCTGCCTAGTCTATCATATCCAAGCTCAACAAAATTGTCATAACCTAGTTTTTTAGCTATATTATGTCTGATTTTTACCATTTCATCGTAAATTTCATCAAACTTACTCTCATTTTCAGCAAAAAAACCTGCTACCAAATCCGCTGCTATTTTTCTCTCTTCACGATTTTTTGACATCATAAAAGGACGCATTTGAGGAATATTGTAAACCTTACCATCATACTCAATCTCCGCTGATGCCAGTAATTTAGTATACTTGCTAGATAATTGATTTTCAACTTTTAAATCCTCTAGTATATCGTCTGAGTATGTCTTTATTTGAAGTTCTGCCATATCAAACAATAGTTTTCCCCATTTTTCTTCAAGTTCATCTCTGTATTGAGATTTTATAAGTGCCTTGTAAAAATTACTTACAAGACCTTCGTATTCTGGCATAGCTCCATCAAAAAAATCTTGCTCTGCTTCATAAAAAGAATCTTTTGTATTTATACTATATCGAATCCCAGCAATCTCTGCTTGTGTCAAAAAAGTATTTCTGACCTTCACTATAGATTTTAAAGCTTCATTTTGAGCACTAGCAGATTCTGCTTTTTCAAACATATCTATCTCTTTTTTGAATTCCGCTTTAAACGCATCTAAATCTGGTCTTTTGTACTCGAACTCTGAAAATTTCATTTGCGTCACTTCCTTTTTTATTTTTGATTTTAAAACAAAACCCTGCTATTATGCAGGGCTTTGTATTTAATTAAATTTTAGCTCATTATCCTCGACATCTATGTTTATCTTGCTACCTTCTTTGTAAATTCCTTTTAAGTATAACTCTGAAATCTCATCTTCAATATACTTCTGTATAGTTCTTCTAAGTGGTCTCGCTCCATATTTAGGATCAAAACCTTTCTCTAAAAGCCATTCTCTGACTTCTTCGGTATAACTTAGCTTCATTTTGCTCTCGCCTACCTCTTCTCGAACTTCAGAAAGCATAAGCTCAACTATCTGTCTAAGCTCATCTTTTTTAAGAGAATCAAATACTATAATCTCATCAATTCTATTTAGAAACTCTGGTCTAAATGATGCCTTCAGTGCTTCATGAACTGATCCCTTTAAATCTGATTCATTGTCTTTATTAAATCCAATAACACTAGATTTATAGCTAGTTCCAGCATTTGATGTCATGACTATAACTGTATTTTCAAAAAACACGGTCCTGCCCTGACTATCCGTAAGTCTGCCATCTTCAAGTATTTGAAGTAGCATATTGTAAACGTCAGGATGAGCTTTTTCAATTTCATCTAGTAGTATTACTGAATATGGTTTTCTTCTAACTCTCTCTGTAAGCTGTCCACCTTCATCATATCCTACATATCCAGGAGGTGCACCTATAAGTTTTGACACTGTGTGCTTCTCCATATACTCGGACATATCGATTCTAATCATAGCCTCTTCACTTCCAAAAAGTTCTGCAGCAAGTGTTTTCACCAATTCAGTCTTACCAACTCCAGTAGGACCAACAAATATAAACGATGCTGGTTTTCTCTTCCTTCTAAATCCAGATCTATTTCTTCTAATTGTCTTCGCAAGTGATTTTATTGCATCATTTTGACCTATTACTCGTTTGTGTAATTGTGATTCTAGCCCTAATAATCTGTCAGCCTCATCTTCTGTAATCTTATGAACTGGAATTTTAGTCCATGCTTCTATAACATAGGCTATATCTTCTTTTGTTATCTCTACATCCGCAGTTTCCTGCTCTAGTTTTGTAATCTTATCTTTAATCTTAAGCTCTTGAACTTTCAATTCTGCAGCTTTTTCATAATTATCTTCTTGAGCATACTTCGCTTTCAAATCGCCAATTTCATCATACTCTTGTCTTAATTTCTCAAGTTCTACAAGTCCTAAATTTTTGAGATTTGCCCTTGAACCAGCTTCATCTATCACATCAATCGCTTTATCGGGAAGATATCTATCCGTTATATATCTTTCTGATAATCTAACCGCATGCTCTATAACATTGTCATCAATCTGAACCTTGTGATATCTCTCGTAATAATCTTTTATTCCCTTTAAAATTTCTACACTATCCTCAACTGAAGGTTCTTCCACCATAACTGGTTGAAATCTTCTCTCCAAAGCCGAATCTTTCTCTATATGTTTTCTATACTCTTCTAGCGTCGTAGAGCCTATGATTTGAACATCGCCCCTAGCAAGAGCTGGCTTTAGTATATTAGCTGCATTCATCGCTCCATTTTGTGCCTCTCCCGCCCCTACTATATTGTGAAGTTCATCTATTACTAGTATTACATTTTCTTCTCTTTGAGCTTCATCTATTATAGCTTTCATTCGGCTTTCAAACTGACCTCTAAACTGAGTTCCTGCAACTATTGCAGTTAAGTCTAGTAGATATATCTCTGCACCAAACAGTTTTGCCGGCACTTTCTTTTCAACAATTCGAAGTGCTAACCCTTCTGCAATAGCTGTTTTCCCAACACCGGGCTCTCCAATGAGTACAGGGTTGTTCTTGTTTCTTCTATTTAATATTTGTACCACTCTGTCTATTTCATCATATCTTCCAATTATACGATCTATAAATCCTTCTTTTGCTTTCAACGTCAAATTAGATCCGAATTTATCCAAATACTTGCGTTTTCTTCGCTTTTGCTTTCTAGAAGGTTCTTCTTTTTCGTCAACCTCAACAAATTCAGCATCAGGATATTCATCATCTTTTTCAAATTCATCTTCACTTCCCGCCATCGAGCCATTGAACATTTGCATAAAATTATCCTTCATTCCCTCTGGCATCATTCGATCCATAGATTCTGTCATTTCTTTAATTTCATCTTCATCCATATCTTCAAGCATACCAGATACATGCTTATTCATCGTCGCTAATTCCTCTGGACTCATTCCAGTCTGTTTGATAAGCTCATCCACCATAGGAATCCCTTTTTTGCGAGCGCAATCAATGCAAAGTCCCTCAACGACTGTCTTTCCATTTTCCACTTTATTAGTAAAAATAACGGCTAAGTTCTTTTTACATTCAGAACACATCATCATAATTGATCCACTCCATTCTATTCTGTCTATTAGACAGGCTACTACTTCAATAATAATTTAATTTGCTTCCTTCACATTATAACGTAAATGCAAGAAGTCCCACAAGGTATGAAATAAATAAAACCCTGAGGGACTTTCACGTTTACCATCGTAATCTAATTATACATTGTAATTATTAAAAAACTATTAACAGTAAAAATTTTAAATTTTATTTTAATCTTTTTAGCAAATTACCGTAGATTTATTCATTGTTCTTATATACACTACCGAGATTTATCATTCTGTTTAGAACAAGTAACAACACTCCAAGTCCTATAAATAAAAAAACTAATCCATATATATCTGCTACAAATCCAAGTATTGGTGCCATTATAATCATCACTAGTGCCTTCATCTGACTCTCTACAGAAAGTACAGTAGCCCTTTGTCTCTTTTCTAAATGATCTCCTATAACATCAACAAATGCTGGTCTTCTTGCATTTTGAAATATATACGTCAATAAATATAGTATTATAACCCATATGAACTTGCCATCTTTCAAACCTGCTCCCATAGCTATTATACAAATTCCAAATAAATTAAATAGTGAATTCATAAGTCCTATAGAAGAATATTTTTCTGTAATTCTATACACATTCCTAGATGCAACAGCTGACAACAAATACGTTACACCATAAACAATTCCAAGTGCAAATTTAACCTGCATATCAGCATCTAAACGATCTAAGCTACTTATTGCACCCGCTACTATCAATGTTTTCATCATAGGCTGAATATAGTCTTTTAGTAGCTTAAAAATTCCATCAAATATAGCTGATGATGCTATTATTCGCTTCAAATCCGATTTGCCTTTTATCTCTTTTATTTGATCTCTCATCTCTTTAACAAAATCTTTTACAGAAAAAACATGAACATGTCTTTCATTAAATCTTTCAGGATAACTAGCGATGAGAGCAAAATCTATAGCATAAGGAATAATGCATATGAAAAACAATTGATTCAACGGTACGTATAAAATCATGAAAATACTAACTATAGCCGATATAGCCGATCCTAAAAGCGAAAATGATCGAGTTCTACCATATACAAATGTCTTGTACTTTGTCCAATTTTGTTCATCTAGATAGCTCATTATTATGGCCTTATGTGTTCCTGACCTAAATGCTTCACCTAATCCAAATAACACCATACCTATTGCAAGTACTATAAATTTAGTCCCCATAGAAAAACACACAAACGACAACATATAAAATACAAAACATATCTTTAGCTCTGTTTTCTTACCATAACTGTCAGCAAATACTCCAGATGGAATCTCAAATATATATGTCATCGCCTCTCTGATCGCATAGAGCCAACCAATTTGAAATAACGACAAATTTAGTGTCATAAAATAGTAAACCAAGTATGGTTCAAAAAATTTAAGATTTTTGAAAAAACCATAAAAACAAAATTTAATTATTAAAGGATCTCTCTTAATAGATTTAATATCCATATGACGTCTCCCTTACCTAAATGTATTTCTCCATTCTAATATCATCATACCAATTTCCATTGTAATAAGTGAATTTAGCCAATGTTGAAATCTCCTTATAGCCAAGATTCTCATATAGTTTTCTTGCTTTTGTATTGTGCTCAAAAACTCCAAGTTCTATTCTCTTAAATCCAAGTTGCTTCGCCTCTTGCTCCAAAAAAAGCATGGCCTGACGTCCAACTCCAGTACGCCAATAATCTTTTTCTCCAACGCAAAGTCCTATCCAAGCTGTCCTAGGTTCTGTTGCTACTAAATTGTCAAAACCTTCTAATATGCTTACTTCACCAATCCATCTCTTTTCGTCATATATACCATATCGTTTTCTATTTGGCTTAGTTCTAACCATCATCCTAATCTCAGCTGGTGTTATAGGATCTAAATCCTCTCCTGTAAAATTTGGATGCAAATACGGCAATATGTCAGGATCGTTATACCACTTTTCTAATGTGTGAATCATATCCTTATCATAACTTGTTAAAACCTTAAATTGCATTAAATCTCCCCTAACCTTTTTTCTTTATTGTACCACTTTTTTCGACAATCGGTACCTTAAATAAATAGATAATGGTAAAATTCCTACAAACATTAGTTCAGTCATAATTATATGAACACTAAATATATCTCTACTATCCATCAACATACCAATAAGAGGAAGTGTAATAGCCATTGCAAGATTAGAAAGCAAACTGTGTAGAGAAATAATAGTAGCCCTCTTATTTGATGGTATATTTTTATTTAAACTTTTCATTATAACTGGCTTGTAAAGTCCTCTAGCCATCTGCTGTGGTAATATGAAAATCACACCAACAAATGTATTTGTAAACCCTAATAATGCAAACGATACTAATATCAAACTCACAACTAACAATAAAGTTTTACCCTTTGTCTTAGATATTATTTCTCCGCTATACTTTGATGTGAGCGCAGCTACTAGGTTAAATAATGCAAATATATATCCGAAATGAACTACTGGTATGTCAATTGCCTTTAGATATGGCTGAAAAAACCAAAATCCAGCACGGTAAAATATGCAAAAGAACATAGAATATACAATAAGTGCTTTAACTTTACCGTGATTTGCAGTGTATTTAACACTAGAGGCAATCTGCCCGAAGTAGCTAGGTTTCTCCTCAAATTCATAAACTTCAATTTCTTCAAAAAATAACTCTATAAATAAGGCTATAAGCATAAATCCACCAGATATGATCATTGGAAGTGCTTCATTTATCTCAAAAGCATAACCAGCTAAAATAGAACCTGGTATTTGCGCTATGAGTGAAAGAGCATGTCCTTTTCCCTGTATTTTCTTAAAATCACTCTCCCTATCTAATTTCTTTAAAGTATCATATAGAAGTGCCGTATCTGATCCTGATTTAAAACACACTCCTATTGAAAATGTAATTTCTGCAAGTGCAAACCAAAAAAAATTGTGCCCAAATGCATAAAAAATAGTGCTCACAAACATGCAGAGTGATCCGAGCATTACACTATATTTTCTTCCAAGCAAATCACCTACAGCTCCTGTTGGAACTTCCATTATAGTAATTGTTATTGCGGCTATGGATTGTAATGCCATTATCTGCGTGAAGTTAAGTCCCCTTCCTAGCAAAAATAATGTTAGTACTGGTCCTAGTATCAATAAATTCGTAAATGTTGAATACCAATAATAAATTGATATATTTCGTTTTATCCCCATAAAACTCCCCCTCAAAAAATATATTTTTCCTATCTTATAACTTTTTTCACAAAATATCAACCAAAAATTTCTATTGACTCACTTCGACTACAAGTGTAAACTATAATTATCAACTACATTTGTAATCGAGGAGGAATTAACATGACTTTTGTTGACAAAATATCTGATGCAGAATGGGAAGTACTAGAAGTACTTTGGAAACATAATAATAGCACTGCATCTGATGTTTTTAATTATTTAGATTCTCAAAGGGGGTGGAAAAAAAACACAGTCAAAACTCTGCTTTCTAGGCTTGTTGAAAAGGAGATTTTGACCTATAAACAAGAAGGACGCTCGTATATATATAGCGTTCGATACAGTAAAGAAGAATGCAGACAGATGAAAAATAAAGTTTTTCTAGATAAGTTTTATAAGGGCGGAGTAAAAGATTTATTCGCAAGTTTTTTAAAAACTGAAGAAATCAGTAAGTCAGATTTAGAAGATTTAAAGAAAATGCTCGACAATATGGATAAATAGGAGAAAACAATGCTAATAGATATTTCAAAACATATTTTAACTGCCTCATTTTGGGGAAGTATAGTTATATTCGCTATACTAGTTTTACAAAAAATTCTGGGAACTAAAATAGGAGCAAAAAGTCAATCTTATCTATGGTTGGTCGCCGTTTTAAGATTGGTATTTTTTGCTCCGCCTGAAATTCCTATAGCCTTTAAATCGGCTCTTAAAATAAAGGAATTTAATAATATTATACCAAAAAACAATCTCTCATATAAGGCCTCAGAAATTTTAAGTTGGTTTGATACATCTAATTTTAATGAAATCCAAGTTGAATCAAATTATTTTCACATTGATTGGCTAAATATAGTTTGTATCTTATATCTAGCATTTGTTGTGCTATTTAGTTTAAAAAGATTATTTTTGAAGTGCAAATTACAAAAACATTTCAAAGCTAATTCTATTGTAGCCTCTTGTGAATTAAAGAATTTGCTAGATAAAAATTGCCAAAAAATGAAAGTATATAGAAGTGTTCAATTATTATTCTCAAATAGTGTCGAAAGCCCAATAGTATTTGGATTTTTTAATCCTACAATAGTACTGCCTATCAATTCACTTGATTTTCTAAGCTATAGAGAAATAGAATATGCCATGCTACACGAATTAGCGCATATAAAGCGATTTGATGTTCTAATATTTGAAATAACTGCTTTCCTTAAAAAACTTTATGCCTTCAATCCATTTATAAGATACGGCTTAGCTAGATACGAGCAATGTATTGAAACTGCTTGTGATGCAATGGCTTTAGAACTTGTTTCTTTAAATGAAAAAAAAGCCTACGGGCTATGTCTAATTAAATGGCTAGAATCTGTAAATTTAGAAAAACTTGAGCCTTCTGTCTTGCATTATGCTTCGACAAAAAAACAATTACAAAGGAGGCTTTTTACAATTATGAATTTCAAAAATAACGCAAATAAAATACTAGCTATGGGGTGTATACTCAGTTTATCTGGTTTCCTAGTACTAGCTGAAGTTCAAGCTCAAAGCATTTGTGACAACAAGGATTTATATGAAAGTAGCCCGAAGGTATTGTCTATGGAAAGTACAATACCTCAAGACACTCAATCAGCTAAAATTCAAGCAACCGAAACAAAGTCAGAAGAAGTCACTGAAACCACACCTGCTGAAAATATAGAGTGGCTATGGCCTTTAGATAACAAATACAAACGAATTTCATCTAGCTATGGTAACAAAATGCATCCTGTATTAAAAAAAGAAACATTTCACTCTGGAATAGATATCCCTGCACCAAGGGGAAACGACATAAAATCAACTAGGTCTGGAAAAGTTATATTTTCTGGTGAAATAGGTGGCTATGGTCGAACTATAATAATAGATCATGGAGATGGCTACGCTACATTTTATGCTCACACATCTGAGCTACTCGTTAATAGAGACGATGCTATAAGCGCTGGTACTATAATAGCAAAAGTTGGAAGTACTGGTCGCTCAACAGGGCCGCACCTGCACTTTGAAATAAGAAAAGATGGAGAAACTGTAGACCCTCTAACTCTAGTAAGTGTCCCTGAAGAATAAAGTGTAAGTTTTATTCCATTTTGTGTATACTTTCAGACCGCGAAATACTTTTCGCGGTCTTTTTAATACCGTTTATGGAATTCATATTGATTTTTATTTAAAGTGATGATATCTTTATTTTACGCATTATATATTATATAGTTCATTTTAAAGGAGATGATATCATGTCGTTAAAAAAAATCACAGCTACTATTCTTTGTTCTCTAATGATCATGCCTGCTATTGCATCTGCTAGCCCTAGCATTAGAGACTGCTCAGCTTTACCTGTTCACGCTCAAGATTTACAGAGTGCCTATAATTTAGTTCAAAACTATGGTGAAAAATATGGTATTGATTTTGATCTATCCTATGAAACTTTTGTCAAAAATTACAATCCAAAAGCTTATAATTCACCATCTGATTATGCAAACTCCTACATATCTATTTTGGAGCCTCATCAGAAATACAATTATACAATGAGGAATTCTAGCGGATCGAATTTATGGCATTATAATACAGGAACAGTTCTGCCTCACAAAGCGAACTATAGTTCTTATAATCTTCTTTCAACCGTAAAAAAAGGCGATATACTATTTGAGGCTTCTGGTGGATTTGGAATAACCGCTCACGTAGCAATTGTAGAAGGTATATATTACTCTGAAGCCCAAGGACAATACTATATCAGGCTTATAGAAGCAATAAGCAATGGAATTTCAAGAAGTGTCCTAGATGATGAAAGATTTGATGATAGACAGGGCACTATATACAGAGTTAGTGGCGTTAGTCAAAGTCAAATTGATAAAGCTGTAGATTTTGCAGTTTCTCAAATTGGCAAAAATTACATGCTGGATTTCAAAAAAGATACATCGCCTTATGAAAAGGACTGGTATTGTTCTGAACTTGCATGGGCATCTTATAAAAATCAAGGTATAGATATAGAAGAAGATGGCTTCACAGAACCTGGCGTTACACCTAGAGATTTACGAGATTCAGATAATACAATTTTGATTCCTTGTAGATAGCATTAGGCAAAATATATTAAGAAAAACAGCCTCACTTATACTATTATGAACTTCCCTCCAAAAGTTAGATTTTTAGGTCCAAATTTTAGGGATCAGTTTAATTTTCATTATAAGTGAGGCTGTTTTCATATATAATTGTAAAAATGATATTTATTTTTTCAAACCAGAACCACAAAGTGGTATTATCGCTTTTTTGTCATCTCCTGTTGATTTGACATAATCGAAATATCCAGCAAATGTTGCAGCCGTTGTAGGTTCTACATAATAACCCAAATGTGCTAGATGTGACTTCATTTCCATAATCCCATTATTTGGTGCTAATATTACTTTGCCACCAATTTCTCTTATCGCACTAAGTATTTGATTTCCTCTTCTAGGATTCGCTATTGCAATTCCACTCGCTTCTGTTCCCGCATTTTTCACCTCAAACACTTCATTCTCTTCAGATACAAAAGCTTCGTATATCGGAGCACACCCTTCTGCTTGAACCACTATAACCTCTGGATAACTCACTATCAATCCACTCTCTTTAAATTCTAAAAGCGCTTGATATATTCCTAAAAATAAAGAACCATTTCCAAGAGGTACAACTAAACGCTCTGGTAGCTCACCTAGCTGTTCGTAAATTTCATATATATATGTTTTAGTTCCCTCATAAAACACAGGATTAAATACATGACTTGCATAAAATACATCGCAGTCCACGGAAGCTTCTATGGCCGCTTTTTGAGTATCTTCCCTCGAACCGTTTACTATTATGACTTTTGCCCCGTGCGATTCTATTTGTGCTATCTTCTTTTCAGAAGTCCCTTTTGGAACATATATATCACATTGAAGACCACCTCTTGAAGCATAAGCCGCAACTGCAACACCAGCATTTCCACTGCTATCTTGTACTAATTTTTTCGCTCCCCATTGTAGTGCTTTAGATATTAGAACAACAGCTCCTCTGTCTTTGAATGACAATGTAGGCATGGCATATTCTAATTTCACAAATAAATTAGGTTGAGCTTTTGACAATGGCTTGATAGCTGTCATTCCCTCACCCATAGATAAATCCTTCCATATGCTATGATTTACAGGAATACTATTCTCATATCTAAAAAGACTCCACTCTTTATCGAGTATCTTTGAAGGTTTAAAACTTCTCTCTGATTTTACTATATCGTACATTCCACCGCATTCACATATGTAATTTGCTTTACTAGCTTCAACTTCACTTCCACAAATCCGACATACAAATTTCATAAAAACACCCCTCTATTTTAATTGTCCACAACTTAACTCTCTAAAACAATTTCTAAAATATCAAATTCATTATATCACAATGAATTTGTTCTCCAAATAATTGTCTTTTTTGGGTCAATATTTACACTTTGTCACCTTTGTTATTTTTAGGTTGACAAAGTTTTTCAATTTCATATATACTTATTCTGTAAAATAATTGTACAAAATCTCTTTTCAATTATTTATAAACAAAATATTTTTTAGGAGGAAGCCTATGTCTATTGAATCTATTTTCGAATCCATAAAATCCGGAAATCTAATTACAAAACAAGAAGCAATGACTTTAACCTTATATCCAACCAATGATCTATGTCATTATGCTAATCTCATATGTAAGCATTTTTGCAAAAATGAGTTCGACCTTTGCAGTATAACAAACGGAAAAAGTGGAAAATGCTCTGAGGATTGCAAATATTGTGCACAATCTGTCCACAATCACACAAATATAGAATGCTATTCACTTAGAAACAATAGCAGTTTACAAAGAGATGGGTTATATAATAACGCAAAGGGAGTTGCTCGATTTTCCATAGTAACTTCTGGAAGATCACTATCCGATGCAGAAATTGAAAATCTATCTAAAACATATGGTAGTTTAAAAAGATTATCAAAGCTAGGTCTTTGTGCTTCTCATGGCTTACTGTCAAAATCCCAACTCCAAATATTGAAAAATTCTGGAGTAACTAGATATCACAACAATTTAGAAACTTCTAGAAAATTTTTCCCATCAATATGTACGACTCATAGCTATGATGAAAAGATATCTACAATAAAAGATGCACAAGATATAGGGCTTGAAGTCTGTAGTGGTGGTATTTTTGGTCTCGGCGAAAACTATGAAGATAGAATAGACTTAGCTCTAACTCTTAGATCCCTAAATATAAAATCTGTTCCAATAAATTTTTTAAACCCAATCGAAGGTACTCCATTAGCTCATTTAAAACCACTTTCAGAAGATGAGATAAAGAAAAGTGTAGCAATAATGAGATTTATACTTCCGGATGCTTTTCTGAGATTAGCTGGAGGACGAGGTCTTCTCCCAAATTTAGGTCATGACTTATTCGAATGTGGTATAAATGCAAGTTTAACAGGTGACCTACTTACTACCCCAGGTATTTCAATCGACTGCGATTTAGAAAAAATTAAATCTCTCAATTTAGAGGTGAAACGATATGACTAAATCAATATTTATAACTGGAACTGGAACAGATATTGGGAAAACATATGTATCCGCTCTTATAGCAAAAAAACTCTCAAAATCAAATACGAATGTCTCTTATTACAAACCTGCTCTAAGTGGTGCTATAAAAACAAAAACTAATCTGATCGCTGGAGATGCATATGAAGTTTTCGAAATCGCAGGTTTAAAAGGCAACCCAAATTCAAACGTTTCTTATATATTAGAAACTCCAGTATCTCCGCATTTAGCTTCTAAAATGGAAGGGGTGAGCATAGATTTAGACAAAATATTAATGGATTATAAAACTATATCAAAACAGCACGAATACCTAATAGTCGAGGGTTGTGGTGGAATCATATGTCCTATAAATAGCTCTCCTAAATTGATGCTTACAGATATTATAAAGACTCTTGATTTAGATATTATAATAGTAGCTGATGCATCTCTAGGTACTATTAATTCAAGCTTACTGACAATTAATCACGCTAAAAATCTAGGTCTGAATATAAAAGGAATCATTTTGAATCGCTTTGATAAAAACAATTTTCTTCACATAGATAATAAAATACAGATACAAGCGCTAAGTGATATACCTGTAATTGCGTGTGTTGGTACAGGTGACAGTGAAATTGATATAGATATAGAATTTTTAAAATCACTTTACAAGGAGGTCTTTTAGACATGAATTACGCAGAAAGAGACTTAATGCATATATGGCATCCTAGATCTCAAATGAAAGATTATGAGGAACTTCCTCCCATTGTTATCGACCATGCAAGCGGTTTAAATTTATACGATATAGATGGAAATTCTTACCTCGATATAGTAAGTTCTTGGTGGTGTAATCTTTTAGGTCATTGTCATCCTAGGATTAACGCAGCCCTCAAAGATCAACTAGATAATTTAGAACATGTAATTTTTGCTAATTTTTCTCACAAGCCAGCTATTGAGCTATGTGAAAAACTAGCTAAAATAACACCTCAAGCAATTAACCGTTTCTTCTTTACAGATAATGGTTCTTCATCTGTTGAAGTTGCATTAAAAATCAGTTTTCAATATCAGCATCAAATAGGTCAAACTAATAGGAAAAAGTTCATGGCACTAAGTGATGCTTATCATGGTGAGACACTCGGCTCACTTTCAGTAGGTGGAGTAGATGCATATTCAAAATTATATCAACCACTCTTATTTGACACAAAACGAATTCAAAGTCCTGATTGCTATAGATGTCCTTACGGCAAAAACTCTAGTAGCTGCTCTGCAGAATGTTTCGAATATGCAGAAGAAGCTTTCAAAGAGCAAGGCCATGAAACCTGCGCTATGATAGTAGAACCGCTTTTACAAGGCGCCGCCGGGCTCAAAGTATATCCTCCAATATATTTAAAGAAAATGAGAGAAATCTGCACTAAATATGGAGTGCTACTGATTGCAGATGAAATTGCTACAGGTTTTGGCAGAACAGGTAAATACTTTGCATGTGATCACGCAAATATATCGCCTGATTTGATATGCCTTTCAAAAAGCTTAACTGGTGGATATCTTCCTATGGCAATAGTAGGAACAAGTGATGAAGTGTATAATGCTTTCTATGGCGATTACAATGATGGC
Organism: Tissierellales bacterium; assembly: GCA_025210965.1. Classification (NCBI taxonomy): domain Bacteria; kingdom Bacillati; phylum Bacillota; class Tissierellia; order Tissierellales; species Tissierellales bacterium. The sequence goes on along the minus strand of JAOAQY010000024.1, from coordinate 419 downwards.
AAAGCATTTTTACACAGTCATACCTATAGTGGAAACCCGTTAGCATGCAGAGCTGCTGTTGAAGTTTTGAACATACTAGAAGAAGAAAATCTAGTAGAAAAAGCTGCTTCAAACTCAGATTATTTCCACAATCTAATTTGCTCAGAACTTCAAAATCATCCAAATGTTGGTGATATAAGATATATCGGTCTAATAAATGCTATAGAATTAGTATCTGATAAAAAAGCAAAAACTCCACTAGATTCAAAGAAAAGAACCGGCTACAATATTTACAAAAGGGCGCTAAAAAAGGGACTTCTATTAAGACCCCTTGAAGATATTCTATACTTCAACCCACCAATCATCATGACAAAGGATGAGATGATTAAAGCCATTTCCATTTGTAAAGAAGCTATAGAAGAAGAACTTGGTAGCTAAAT
>JAOAQY010000023.1 GCA_025210965.1 Tissierellales bacterium | reverse complement strand
GTATGGACAACGACTCCATGGACACTTGCGGCAAATGTTGCATTAGCAGTTCATCCAGAAGAAGACTATGTAAAAGTTAAGGCTTCAGATGAGAATATTTATTATGTAGCAAAAACATTAGCTGATAAGGTTTTAGAAGGCGAGTATGAAATTTTAGAAGAGTACAAAGGTTCTGATTTGGAGCATTGGGAATATGAGCAAATCATGCCATTTTTAGAAGCAGAAAAGAAGGCATTTTATGTAACTCTAGCAGACTATGTAACTACTGGTGATGGTACTGGTATAGTACACATTGCACCTGCATTTGGTGAAGATGACTACCAAGTGGGAAGAGAATATGATCTTCCTGTATTACAGCCAGTAAATGAAGAAGGTAAATATACAACTACACCTTGGGAAGGCGAGTTTGTATTAGATCCAGCGATTGACATTGAGGTAATCAAGTGGCTTGCAAAAGAAGATCGTATTTACAAGAAAGAGAAGATGGCTCATAACTATCCACATTGCTGGAGATGTAAAACACCACTTCTATACTATGCAAAGCCTAGCTGGTATATTGAAATGACTAAATTAAAAGATAAATTAATAGAGAATAACAATAGTGTTGAGTGGTATCCACAATTTGTTGGAGAAGGTCGTTTTGGAAACTGGTTAGAGAATTTGAATGACTGGGCAATTTCTAGAAGTAGATATTGGGGAACTCCTCTTAATATCTGGAGATGCGAATGTGGAGAAATTACAAGTGTTGGTTCTAGAAAAGAATTGGCTGAGAGAGCGATAGAAGATATTGATGATTCTATTGAACTACACCGTCCATATGTTGACGATGTTCACATTAAATGTGATAAATGTGGTAAGCATATGACTCGTGTTAAAGAAGTTATAGATTGCTGGTTTGATTCAGGATCAATGCCTTTTGCTCAGCTTCACTATCCGTTTGAGAACAAAGAATTATTTAATTCTTATTTCCCAGCAGACTTTATCTGTGAGGGTATAGACCAAACGAGAGGCTGGTTCTATTCATTACTTGCGATTTCTACATTTGTTACTGGAAAGTCTCCGTACAAGAGAGTTTTAGTTAATGACTTGATTTTGGATAAAGATGGTCAGAAAATGTCGAAATCAAAAGGAAATTCGGTTGATCCATTTGAATTATTCGATAAATACGGTGCAGATGCACTAAGATGGTATTTATTGTATGTTTCACCAGCTTGGACACCTACTAAATTTGATGAAGATGGTTTAAAAGAAGTTATAAGTAAATTCTTTAATACAATTAAAAATGTTTACAATTTCTTTGTACTTTATGCAAACACAGATGATATTGATCCAAGAGAGTTCAATGTTCCAGTAGAAGAAAGACCAGAACTTGATCAGTGGATTCTATCTAAATACAATAACTTGCTTAAAGATGTTAAGGAAAATCTTGATGCATTTGATTTAACAAAAGTAGTTAGAGCTGTTCAAGACTTTGTTAGTGAGGACCTTTCAAACTGGTATATCAGAAGATCAAGAAGAAGATTCTGGGCTACAGAACTTACTGATGATAAAAAAGCAGTTTATAACACAACATATGAAATTTTAGTAGGACTTTCTAAAATGGTAGCACCATTTACGCCATTCTTGTCGGAAGAATTGTATGAGAAGTTGACAGGAGAGGAATCTGTTCACTTAGCTTACTATCCAGAGGTTGATGAAAAATTAATTCAGCCAAATGTAGAGGAAAGAATGGATCTTGTAAGAGATTTAGTTGGACTTGGTAGAGCTTCAAGAGAAGCAGAGAGAATTAAAGTAAGACAGCCTATTGGAAAGGTACTTGTAGATGGTAAATATGAAGAAATCATGGGAGATTTAGTTCCACTTATTCAAGAAGAATTGAATGTTAAAGAAGTTGTATTTGCTAGAGATTTGAAAGAGTATATGGACTTTAATTTGAAACCAAACTTCAAGGTTGCAGGACCTAAGTTGGGTGCAAAGATTAAACTTTACGGAAAGGCACTAGCTTCACTAGATGCATCAGTAGTAGCTCCCAAATTAGAGGCGGGAGAAACTATCAGCATTGATTTAGATGGGGACAATTTTGATATCGATAAGGAATTAGTACTTATCAACATACAAGCTAAAGAAGGTTTTAATGTATCAATGGAAAACAATAAATTTGTAATTCTAGATACTAAATTAAACGAAGATTTGATTAATGAAGGATATGCTCGTGAGTTTATATCAAAAATCCAGCAGCTTAGAAAGAGCAGTGGGTTTGAAATGATGGATCACATTGCTATTAAATTTGATGGAGATGATGAATTAGCAAAAGCTGTTGAAATTCATGAAGAATTCATTATGACAGAGACATTAGCTAAAAAAGTAGAGCGTGTAAATGAAAGTGAACTTGAGAAATACAACTTAAATGGTCACGATACTGGTTTAGATGTAGTAAAATTATAATTGATTTAATTAGGGGAGTTCTTAGGAACTCCCTTTTTATAGCGTAAAAAATTAGGAGGGATGAAATGTATGAAATAATACAAGCAGCATTTTTAATTTTTGTTGCAGAACTTGGAGATAAAACTCAGATAATGGCTATGTCTTTTGCTACTAAATACAAAGTGCGAGATATTTTGCTTGGAGTGGGTCTCGGAGTAGTATTGAATCACGGTATAGCAGTTTTCATAGGAGCACATGCTCAAAGATTTATACCCATAGTTTTTATACAATTACTTGCAGCACTACTTTTTATAATATTTGGATATACTAGTCTAAAAGTGGAGGAAGAAGACGAAGATAGTGCGAAAAGTATAATAAAAAGTGCTATAATTACAGTTGCACTAGCATTTTTTTTAGGAGAGATGGGTGATAAAACACAGCTTACAGCTATGGCACTTGCCATAAATGGAAATCCAATAAGTACTTTAATTGGAACAACAACTGGTATGATCTTAACTAGTGGGGTTGGGATAGTTGTAGGTATGTACTTTGGAAAGCATATACCCGAAAAATGGCTAAAATTATTTTCAGGGATGGTTTTTGTTGTTTTAGGAATTCAAAAACTCAGAGAATCTTTGCTGAACTACGATATAGATGAAACCTTGATATATGTAGTTCAGATAGCGGTAGCGGTAATATACGTATTACTTGCGATAAGATTTGTATATAAGAAAAAATACGAGGACACAGCTTACAAGAAAAGTGCAGAAAGGCTTTATGAATTAAGACTTTATTTGAAAAAGTATCTATATGAATCGTGTAGTAACGGAATGCAGTGTTCTTCATGCAAAGAGCAAGGATGTCTTTTGAGTGCTGTGTATAAATTATTAGAGAAAACTATCAAAGGAGAAGAAACTATAGAAATCAGTAAAAATATTTCTTTAAATGGAGATTACAAAAAAGAGAAGGTTGAAAAAGGATTAGTAGAGATATTGAAATTTAGAAACCGATGGGGCTGGAATAATGAACCAGAGGATGTTAAAAATATAAGGTATGTATTTGAGAAAATATTATTTGAAGATAGCATTGAAGAGTGTGGAAATATAGAAATGTATTTTGAAAAACTTTATTTGAGAGATCCTAAACTTTGTGAGATAATAAAGACAAAAGTGAGGTGTTGATATGAGTGCATTTATACTCAAAATGATTGCCATTGTAACTATGACAATAGATCATGCTGGTGCAGTAGTATTCAAAGATATGTTTTTTCTAAGAATGATAGGAAGATTAGCATTTCCTATATTTGCTTTTTTGATAGCAAATGGATATATTTACACGCGAGATAGGAAGAAATATGCTATCAGATTATTTGTATTTGCACTTGTATCGCAATATCCTTTTATGCTAGCTTTCAAAGTAGGATGGGATTTGAATATATTTTTCACATTATTCTTGGGATTAATAGCAATAGGTGCTCACGAATATTTTATGGAAAAAAATAAATCGCTTCAAGCTAGCTTGTCGGTATTAGTATTAGCTGTTCTAGCAACAGCACTTCACACTGACTATGGATATTACGGAGTTTTTTTGATATTTCTATTTTATTATTATAGAGAAAAATTTTCTGTATTGAGTATTAGTGTAGTGATACTTAATTTGGTTTTTTGTACTCAAATTGCAATGAGTTATAATTACTATTCGCCTAGAATGTATGTGCAATGTATTTCTTGTTTCTCTCTTATTTTTATTTACTTTTATAACAATGAGAGAGGCCCTAGGTTAAAGTATTTTTTCTATGCATATTATCCGCTACATTTACTAATACTAGCTTATATAGAAAAACTCAAATATTGATTTGGAGGGGAAAAAGTGAAAATATACTCATGGAATGTAAATGGAATCAGAGCTGCACAAAAAAAGGATTTTTAGAGTGGCTTGATGAAGAGAGTCTAGATATACTTTGTATTCAAGAGACAAAAGCGCATAAAGAACAATTGGGTGAGGAACTTATTTCACCTGAAGGTTACCATACTTATTTCAACTCTGGAGAAAGAAAAGGTTATAGTGGAACTGCGGTATATACAAAGAAACAACCAAATAAAATATGGACAGGTTTACCAGATGAACGATTTAACAATGAGGGAAGAACTCAGGTTCTTGAGTTTGACGAATATATACAGACGAAGTGAAATACTCATGGTGTAGTTATAGATTCAATGCTAGAGCTAACAATGCAGGGTGGAGAATTGATTATTTCTTTGTCACGGAGGATTTGGTCGAAAAAGTTGAAAGAGCAGAACTCTTGAATGATGTGATGGGATCTGACCATTGTCCGATTATGATAGAAATGAAGTAATAAAAGGGAGTTAGAAATGAAGAAATCAGATTTGCCTATAAATGTAAACAAAGCTTATGCTGTTCTAATTCCGATGATTGAATTAGATGGTGAAATGAAAATTGTATTGGAAAGAAGAGCTTTAAATATACCTCAGCCCGACGAAATATCATTTCCAGGAGGTGGTATAGAGGAGGGCGAAAAAGCTAGAGATGCAGCTATAAGAGAAACGGTAGAAGAATTAGGAGTGAATTCAAGCGAGATAGAGTTAAGAGAAGAACTTCCACCACTATTTACACCATTTAATACAATAATTTATCCATTTATAGGATTGATAAAATCAAAAGAATTTAAACCAAATGAAGCAGAAGTATCTGAACTCATATTCTTAGGATTGAAAGAACTTAGAAATTTGAAGGCAGAGATATATAGGTCTGATATAAGTCTTAACTTGCCAGAAGATTTTCCATTTGATAAAATACCAAATGGAGAAGAATATGATTGGAAAAAGGGACACTATGATATTTACTTTTATCAATTGAAAGATACAACTATTTGGGGAATTACGGCTAGATTACTATATGAGTTTGAGAAGATATGTAATTAAATAAAAAAGAAGGCATTTGAGCTTTAAAACAACTAGCTCAAGTGCCTTTTTTATATGAAATTATAATGTTACTTTGTGGTATACTTTTTTCCCTTTTTTAATTAGTATTTCACCATTTTTAAATAAGTCCAAACCAACTTCGAATTTTGGATCTGTTATTTTTTCTCCGTCAATTGAAATACCACCTTGCTGAACTAATCTTCTAGCTTCACCATTAGATTTTGTAAGTCCTAATTGTGTTAATAAAGCCAAAAGACCTAGCCCATTTTCAAATTCAGATTTGTCCATAGCAGTAGCTGGAGCATCTACTGGAACGCCATTTCCACTAAATAGAGCTCTTGCAGTGTCTTGTGCTTTTTTAGCATCTTCTTCGCTGTGAATGATTTTAGTTACTTCAAATGCTAATATTTCTTTAGCAGCATTCAAATCTGCTCCCTCTAAAGCACCTAATCTTCTAACTTCATCCATTGGTATAAATGTAAGAAGAGCTAGACAATTTTCAACATCATTGTCTTCGACATTTCTGAAGTATTGGTATAATTCGTATGGACTAGTTTTCTCAGGATCTATCCATACAGCACCATTTTCAGTTTTTCCCATTTTCTTGCCTTCACTAGTAGTAAGAAGTTTAAACGTAAGACCATAAGCAGGCTTTTGGTCAACTTTTCTTATAAGGTTTACACCACCGATTATATTTGACCATTGATCGTTTCCACCAAATTCAAGTTGACAATTGTATCTTCTGTTAAGCTCTAAAAAGTCGTATGATTGCATAATCATGTAGTTAAACTCTAAGAATGATAGACCTTTTTCCATTCTTGCTTTAAAGCATTCTGCTTGAAGCATTTTATTTACATTGAAATGCTTTCCAATATCTCTTAGAAATTCTATATAGTTTAGATTTCTAAGCCAATCTCCATTGTTTACTAATCTGCCTTTTACATCATCTAATACTACGTATTTTGAAAGCTGAGATTTAATTCTAGCTACATTTTCATCTATAGCTTCTACACTTAACATTTTACGCATATCAGTTTTACCAGTTGGATCGCCTACCATTACAGTTCCTCCACCAACTAAAGCGATAGGACAGTGACCTGCTCTTTGCATATGCATCATTACCATAACTTGTATGAAATGACCAACATGTAAACTATCTGCGGTAGGGTCAAAACCTACATAAAAAGGAACAGAATCTTTTGCTAAAAGCTCTCTAACTTCATCCTCGTGTGTTATTTGTTCAATGAATCCTCTTTCCTTTAAAATATCAAAAATATTTTCTGCTGACATTTTAAAACCTCCTTTTATCATCTATAATTAGTTTTAAATTAAATTTTTGGTTAGTCTATAATTTTATAAAATTTTGTACAAAAAAAGGGCATATTCGTCACAGAAAGGACGAGTATACCCGTGGTACCACCTTTATTTACATCACGTAGATGCCTCAAATCGTTTAACGCACGAAAACGCGATGCTTTCACATCGAAGCTCCAGAACCGTAATTCACTAAAATATCACATCAAAGTTTTTCACCAACCAACTTCTCTCTAAATAGGATATAGTAGCTACTATTTCTTTCATAGCTTATATAAATAATTATTGCTATAGGCAATATAATATTATCAAAATTTGAATTTGTCAAGTTAAAAATTAATTTAATAATTTTCTAGTAGTTAAAAGTAAATAAGATAATAATTTTATTTGGAAAAATACTATTCTCTGATACAATAGAATAAGAATGAGTTGATAAAGGCAAATAAAAGAAGAACAGGAGAATGGTATGGAGTATCAAATGATAGCAACATCGACATTTGGATTAGAAGCGATAGTTAAAAGAGAAGTTGAAGCTATTGGCGCAAAAATAGAAAAAGTCGACAATGGAAGAATAGATTTTTCAGGAGGTATTGATTTAATACCGAAGGCAAATTTATGGCTTAGAGTAGCGGATAGAGTGCTTTTGAAAATGGGCGAATTTAGAGCAGAGAGTTTTGCATCTCTATTTGACAAAACCTATGATATACCTTGGGAACATTGGATTACAGAAGATGCAAATTTTATAGTACAGGGAAAATCTGTTAAGTCAACATTATACAGCGTTAGAGATTGTCAATCTATAGTGGAGAAAGCTATAGTTAAGAGATTACAAACTAAATATGATCAAGACTGGTTTAAAAAGACAGGACCTAGATATAAAGTACAGGTAGCTATATTAAAAGATATAGTTACTATAACACTAGATACGAGTGGAGAGGGACTGCATAAAAGAGGATATAGAGAAAAGGCAGTTGCAGCTCCTATAAAAGAGACATTAGCAGCAGCATTAATAAATCTTAGCTTTTGGAAAAAAGACAAGATGTTGATTGACCCATTTTGCGGTTCGGGTACAATATTGATTGAAGCGGCAATGATTGGTAAAAACATAGCACCTGGTTTGTACAGAAATTTTGATTCTGAAAAATGGCCAATTATTCCACAAAAATTTTGGAAAGAAGCTAAAGTAGATGCATTAAAGCAGATTGACCAAGATTTGGAATTGAATCTTAGAGGATATGATATTGACGGAAAAGCAATTGAAATAGCAAAATTGAATGCTGAGAATGCTGGAGTGGATGATTGTATTAGTTTTGAAGAGCGGGCGTTTGATTATTTTGATAAATTAGAGGATTATGGAGTTATAGTTACTAATCCACCTTATGGAGAGCGACTGAGTGAAGTTCAAGCTGTAGGGAAGTTATATAAAAAAATGGGGCAGGTATTTCAAACTATGCCTACTTGGTCTAAATACGTAATAACATCGTATGAAGCATTTGAAAAAGCTTCGGGGATGAAAGCTAGTAAAAAGCGAAAATTATTCAATGGTCGATTAAAAGTTGACTATTATCAATATTTTGGTGAAAAACCACCACGCAAAAAATAACAGAAAGAAGGGTGTTAGATGCAGAAAAAATATAGAATTGTTGAAAAAGATAATTTTAAATATACTCTAGAATGCAAGGTATGTCATGGAAAATTTAGAGTGCCGAGAAATCATGGTAAAATAGTAGCTAAATGTCCGAAATGTCAAACCAGACATAGCGTAGATACAGATAATCAAAACTCAAGCAATCTAAATATATCACCTGATTTTTTAAAAAATTTATTTTTTGAGTACGGTCGATTAAATGTGAAATTAGCTTATGCAGCATTGTTTATTCTCTGCATAGTGTATGCTATGTTAAGATCGATTTTTTAGATAAAAAAAAGGGCGTAAAGCCCTTTTTTATATGTTTTTCTTTGAGTTGAAACCATAAATGTCAAGAACTGGTATTACGAACATAAATCCGATACCAGGTTTAGATAAGTCTCCGAGTGTGTTTTGAATATCCTCGATTACTTCATTTAAAGTTTCTTCTTCCTTAACAACACTTATTATAGTCTTGTTATAAGGGCGATCGCCTTCTAATAGACGGCGAATGCTAGAAAACATTGGAATATTTACATTGTGTTCTAATAATATTTTCCCCATACCAACACTGTCTAACGTAGTTGCTCCTACTCCATGATTATAAAATACTTCGTGAACATCATCGAGCAACATGGTGTCGTTTAAAATTAGAAAAAGAGCATACATACTATCATCCCCAATCATTAGTTTGATAAATCACTAGCCTATAAAGACATTATACTACTTTGTTAAAAAAAAGACCATGTTATAAAAATTTTATTAAATTATTTTCTAAACTCAATGAGCTAGAAAGTTTTTTTACTCCATGACCTTCGAAATAAACAGTAATAATATCACCATTAATAGATATTATTCTTCCTTTATTAAAAATTTTGTGTTCTACTTGTTGATCTTCCACGAATAAATCCATAGTTGAGTCACATTTTGATAACTGTAGTTCGGACAAAAACATAGAAGGAGAAACTAATTTTCCGTTTAAGGAAGAGTATGTTAGTAAGTGAAGATCTTTTTTTGCTCTAGTCATACCAACATAAAATAGCCTTCGTTCTTCTTCTATATCATTAACTATACCCCGCTGATAGCTGTCTAAAGCAGATTGTCCAGGAAATTCTCCATCAATTAAGTCAATCATAAATACTTGATCAAATTCAAGACCCTTTGCAGAGTGAATTGTGCTTAAATATATATTTGAATTTGTATTTTTTTGCCTCAATTTTTTTCTTAGCAATGCAATGTGGAGCAAAAATGAATTTAGTGAATCTTGATTTTGTGAAATAAGTTTAAAAATAGAAATATATTTCGATACGTGTTCAAAAGATGTTCCAAACTTTTCACAATGTTCTTTTACGTAGTCTAGATAATTTAAATCATTTTCGATAAAAGAAATTGCTTTAGCGGGCTCTAACTTAGATAATCTCTTAAACTTATGTTTTAAAGAGAGCATTCTTTCCTTTTGAAAACTTTTTAGTTTTTCAAATTTTGTCAAACTATCAAATATAGAGATATCACTTGGATGCTTTTCTAAAAAATTTACGTGTTCTTTTGAAATATAAGCATTCATTTTATAATAAATTTTTTCGAAGGCTTTCAAATCCAATGGATTTAAAGCTAGAAGTATAAAAGATGTAAAATCTTTTATTACCCAATGACTGAAAAAATTTAGTTTTGAATCTTTCATTTGAAAAGATTTATTTGAACTTATTAAAGCATTTGCTATTGGAATCAATGAGAGATTTGTTCTGCTCAAAATAGCACAATTTGAATTATCGAGATTACAATCTAATTGATCTGAGAGATATTGCAACTGAAATTTTTCAGTTTTAAATTGTTTAAAATGAATTGGATTTTGATGTTTTGAATCGGTTTTTATTTTTTTAGGATATCTATTTTTGTTTTTTACTATAATTTGATTACTTGAATCGACAATATCTTTTGTGGAGCGATAATTTTGTTCCATAAAATAAATCGAGCTATCTTTGTATGTTTTTTCAAAAGATAGTAGTTCACTAGGCGAAGCTCCCCTAAAGCCATATATACTTTGATCATCATCAGCTACCATAAATAAATTATTGTGGCGCGATAAAAGTTCTTTTATGATTTTATGTTGTACTAAAGAGGTATCTTGAGCTTCATCTATTTGTAAGAATGAATAAAGTTGTTTGTATTTAATTGCAACAATATGATTGCTAGATAATATTTTTAGTGCTAGTAAAAGCATATCGTCAAAGTCAATATATTGGTTAGATTTTTTAATTTGCTCATAAGTCTTAAAGATTTGTTCAAAGTGAAGAATATTAGAAAATTCAGGATCACTAGGAGAAATGCACTTGTTTTTAACTAGACTTATTTGGCTTATCAGTTCTTCTAATTTATCATCGGTGATAGTTGTATTTGTTATTTGTCTATAGATCATTTTTAGAATGTCTATTTTGTTTGGCGAAGAATCACTTCCTTCTATCAGGTTTAAATTCAAGTGTTCTCTATAAGAGTATTCACGTATGATTTTAAATGCGAAACTATGTATAGTTGAAAATGTTATTTTACCTAAATTTAAGCCCTTAAATAGTGAATCAAATTTTTTTTGCATGTCTAAAGCAGCCGCTTTACTAAAGGTTAGTGACAGTATTTGATTTGATTTGACATTATGGTTAATCAACAAATGAGCAGTTCTAGTCATTAGTACGGTTGTTTTACCAGCACCTGGTACAGCTAAAACTAAGGCTGGGTTTTCGAAATGAGTTATAGCATTTTGCTGTTGCTCATTAAAATTTATATTATGAGTTTCAAACATATAAGAAAATAAATCCATTTAAAGTCCCTTCTTAAAAAATAAAATTAGTATACTTTGCAATATGATTATATCATGTAATTATAAGCATTGTATAAGAAGAAATATATTTTGAATTAAAAAAATATAAAAAAAGACTTGATATTTGTGTGAGATATAGATATAATTGTTTTTATAAGTGAGCAAAGGCGTTCACAATGATGGGTATTAGACCCTTTGTTGTGGACGCCTTTTTGCGTTTGAAAATAAGTTGGAGAGGTGATTTGGTAATGAATAGCAATTACACGAAGGAAGAAGTTAGAGACTTAGTTAAATCAAGAGGAGTAGAGTTAATTCACTTGCAGTTTACTGATTTAGCAGGGGTAATGAAAAATGTATCAATACCAGTAGAGCAAATTGACACTGCGTTAGATGGAGAGATTATGTTTGATGGTTCATCAATAGATGGATTCGTTAGGATCGAAGAATCAGATATGTATTTAAAACCAGACGTGACTTCGTTCATTATTTTTCCGTGGTCACCAAAAGAAGCAAGAATTATTTGTGATGTATATACAAGAGATCAAAAACCATTTGAAGGATGTCCAAGAAATATATTAAAAAGAGCACTTAAGCAAGCAGAGGATATGGGTTATAAATTCAATGTTGGACCAGAGTGTGAGTTCTTTTTATTCAATACAGATGAAAAAGGAAATGCAGTTCTTGAAACTCAAGATAATGCAGGATATTTTGACATGTCACCAGTTGATTTGGGTGGAAATGCAAGACGAGATATGATAAGTGTGCTGAAAGAAATTGGATTTGAAATAGAGGCAGCTCATCACGAATGTGCTCCAGGTCAACATGAAATTGATTTTAAATATGAGAATGCACTTAGAGCTGCAGATCATATTATGACATTTAAAATGGTTGTAAGAATAATAGCGCAAAGACATGGTTTACACGCTACATTTATGCCAAAACCATTAGAAGGTATAGCTGGATCAGGAATGCATATTAACATGTCACTTCAAAATGCTTCAGGAAATGCATTCTATGACGAAAGTAACGAATTAGGATTATCAAAAGAAGCTTATAGTTTTATCGCAGGATTATTAGATCATGCAAAAGCATATACAGCTATTACGAATCCGACAGTGAATTCATATAAGCGATTAGTTCCAGGATATGAAGCACCTGTTTATATTGCATGGTCTGCAAGTAATAGAAGTCCACTTGTAAGAGTTCCATCTAAAAGAGGGGCTGCTTCGAGAGTAGAACTTAGAAGTCCAGACCCATCTGCAAATCCTTATTTGGCATTAGCTAGTGTATTAGGGGCAGGTTTAGATGGTATAAAAAATAATAAAGTACCAACAAAATCTATTGATAGAAATATATTTGATATGGATAGAGAAGATTTAAAAGAGGAAAATATTGAACATCTTCCAAGTAATTTATATGAGGCAATTAAGTATTTGAAAGAAGATGAGCTCATGAAAGAAATATTGGGAGACCACGCATTTAAGAAACTTAGACGTCTTGAAAAGGCAGAGTGGAAAGCTTATTCTAGTTTTGTTACAGAGTGGGAAAGAAAAAGATATTTGAAAAAGTTCTAGACAAAAATTACAAATTAATTTAAATTAGAAAAATAGAGGGAGAATACCCTCTATTTTTAATTAGCAAAAATCCATGATATAATAAAATAAGTATTGTTGTATACAAGCTAGGAGGTAAATATGGCTGAAGAAAAAATTTTACTTGTTAGCAGTCAGAGTGGAACGAAAGATATTGTTTCTAGATTGTTGAGGGCTAGAGGATATAGAGTTGCCGTTGTAGATGATGGTTATGCTGCACTTAGAATTGCTAGGAGCCAATATCCGTATTTGGCTATAATCGATAGACAGATTAAAGGCATGGATAGTTTTCAATTAGGAGAAGTATTTGAGGTGGATAAGTTGTCACCAATAGCATATATATTGGATGATAAAGAAAAAATGAGGTTTGAGATTAGCTATTCAGAGAATGTATTTGGGAGTTTTGAATATCCAATTTCACCGGATTCTTTTTATTCGGCACTAGGGCTTATTATGTTGAGCTTAGATAAAGTCAACAAAATGCAAAAAGAACTGGATAAACTAAAAAATAGGCTTGCAAATCAAAAAATAATTGAGAAAGCTAAGTATGTTTTAATTAGTCAATTTAAATGGGATGAAGATAAAGCCTATGCTTATCTGCGAAAGACGAGTATGGATGAGTGCAAGTCATTAGTAAAAGTAGCAAAGGAAATTTTGGAGGGAAAAGATGCCAAGACCAATAAAGTGTAGAAAAATAGAGAAATTACCAGAGTGCTCATATTTTAAACCAATGGGTGTTCCTCTGTATGAATTAGAGGAAGTAACTCTTAAAATCGAAGAGTTCGAAGCTATAAGGCTAAAAGATTCAGTAGGTTTAGACCAAAGCTCATGTTCTGAAAAAATGGCAGTTTCAAGACAGACTTTTCAGCGAATATACTATTCTGCCAAAGAAAAAATAGCTGATGCATTGGTTAATGGAAAGGCTATAAAAATACAGGGTGGAAATTATTCGAAATCTAAGTGTAAAATGATATGTAAAGATTGTAACAGCGAGGTTGAAATTGTTTTTGATTCAAAAGAAGAGATAAAATGTCCTAATTGTGAGTCAAAGCTTTTAGTATGCAAACATGAAGGACAATGTCAATCAAGATGTAATCATGGTAATCATGGAAGAAAAGAAAAATAGTTAATTAAAGATAGTCTAGGGATATGTCGATAATATCAATGGATAGATGTTGATAAGATTCAACAGAGTGATCGGAGTGGTGACATATGGCTAAAGCTAAAAAGAAATGTGAAAAATGTTCTAAAGAACTTTCTTTTTTACAGATCTGTAAATTGAATGGTTCTATTTATTGTGAAAATTGTTTTAAAGAAGTAAAAAAAGCTGGAAAAGGCAAGAAGAACAGCAAGGAGGAGTCCGAGAATTCAGGTGAAAAAGTTTCCGAAAGTGAAACTGATAGAAATGAAAATAAAGTAGATAAATCGAAGAAAGTAAAAAAATCAAAGAAGTCAAGTAAAGCTAAGAAATCAGTTAAAAAATCAAAAAAAGAAAAGAAATCAAAGAAGAAATATATAGTGGCAATTTGTGTTTTAGGAGGTTTGATTCTTTTAGTTAGAGCTTCGGATTTAAATGTTCCATTTTTACCACAAATTCAGGATTCAAGTGGAAAAACACAGACTATGAGTTTGATTCAAGCCTTGATATTGATGCTTGGAGCTGGAGTGATATATATATTGTCGAAGGTGGAAGAATATTTTAAAATTCAGGAGCAAATGATAGATTCTAAGATAAATTTGATGTTAGAAAATATAAAAACGGAAAGCATTGTTGATAAAAAAAGCGATGACGAACTTATATCTATAAAAGATAAGGATGATGAAATCAAACTTACTGATGTGGAGGAAATCAATGAAGCGGAAGATGTTAACGATGAAATAATGATGGAAGAGATAGAGGGCGAAATAGATTTTGAGGAAGAATTAGAAGAAGAAATTCTAATAATAGATGAAGATGACGAAAATTTTTAGGATAGTTTTTTAATATAGCTTTTTGATATAATTTAAAGGTGGAGATTTTTCTCCATCTTTTTTTGTGAAGTTGTGCAAACGCTAGCATAACTTTGGAGCTTTGATGCTCAAAAAAGAAGTTTAAACTCTATTAAATTGGGAATAAATGCATGGAAAGCCGTTAAACGACGAAATATAATAAATTATTTGACAATTCTCAAAAGAAGAATTATAATGAAGTTGTGCAAACGGTTGCAAAAATGCAAAAGTTAGGGAGGATGAACAATGAAAATGAAAAAATTGTTTTCAATGATGATGGTGGCGGTGCTAGCATTTTCTTTATCTGCATGCGGTCAAAGTAGTGATAATGAGTCTGCAAGTGACAATAAGGAAAGCGGTTCCGAAAATGTAGCAGAAGCAAAGGTAGAACTTAATTTATGGGAGCAAATGGAACCTGCAAATCAAGAGTATATGGATGAATTAATTGCAGATTACATGAAAATGAAACCTAATGTAAAAGTTGTGAGAACTCACTATGAAACAGAAGAACTTAGAACTAACTTCCAAACAGCAGCTTTGGCTGGAGAAGGACCAGACTTGGTTTATGGACCAGATGACAATGTCGGAATCTTTTTAGTTAGTCAGTTAATACAACCTGTTACAAATATAATGTCTGAAGATTTTCTTGCTGGATTTGATCAAAATGCAATGGATGCTGGAAAGATGGATGGCAAGTATTATGAAATTCCAATGACTAATGGAAATCAAATAGCAATGCTTTACAATAAAGCATTGGTTAAAGAAGTACCAGAAAAGTGGGAAGATTTCGTTGCATTAGCAGCTGAGCATCAAAATAATACAAATAAAGAGTTAGAAAAAAATACTTATGGATTCTTATATAATTCAAAAGAGCCATTCTGGTTTGTTGGTATATTTAATGGTTATGGTGGATCTGTAATGGATAATGAGTTGAAGCCAACATTAAATACAGAAGCTATGATTAAAGCACTACAATTTGTCGTAGATGTTAGAGATAAATATAAATTAGGTGAAGAAGGCATGGATTATGACATGCCAGATACAATGTTTAAACAAGGAAAATCAGCTTATATTTTAAATGGTGCGTGGTCATGGAGTGCTTATAAAGATGCTGGTATTGACTTAGGCATTGCACCAGCACCTAAGTTACCTGATGGTGGAAATCACATGACATTTTATTCTTCAACAAAAGGATTTGTGATTCCAGAATATGTTAAAGACGAAAAGGCAGTAGCACTTAAAGAATTTATGGAATATGTAATGAGTGCAGAGAATAACGGTAAATATGCATTGATTGCATCAGAGGCGCCAGCAGTTATGGCAGCTAGAGAATTAGATGAAGTCAAAAATGATGAGTTACAAAAAGCGTCTATAGCAACAATTGAGTATACAACACCTATGCCTACAGTACCTCAAATGAGAGCCATTTGGGATGCTATGAGACCTGAATTAGAGGCAGTTATAAATGGTTTAGCGACTCCAGAAGAAGCAGCAGCAAATATGCAAAAAAGTGCTGAAGAAGGAATTGCAACAATCTTAAATGAGTAATTGAATGGTGGGATGATGAAAATCATCCCTCTTTTTAAAAGAAAGAGAGGTAGCTAAATGGTCGCAGAAACTAGTGCAGTCAAAAAGCCAAAAAAGTATGAACGCAGTAATAGCTTGATGATAAAAAAGAGAACACCATATTTATTTACAGCACCAGCACTTATATTATTGATATTGATGGTGTTTTACCCATTGAGTTATGGTTTTTATCTATCTATTACTGATATGAGTTTAAAAACATTTAAGGATCCAAACATAATTGGTTTTGCAAATTATGTAAAAATATTAACGGATGGAAAGATGTTTGCAACACTACTTAGAACGGTAATTTGGACCGTAGTGAACGTATCATTTCACGTGTCTATTGGTCTTTGGTTAGCAATTTTGCTTAATAGAAAATTGCCTGGAAAGGCAATTTATAGAGTTTTGCTTATTATTCCATGGGCTATGCCACAATACATAGCAGCATTGACTTGGAAGGGTATGTTTAATTTCAAATTTGGTGCGGTAAATATTTTATTGCAAAATTTAGGAATGAATCCAGTAAACTGGCTTGGAGATCCTACTATGACATTTATTGCAGCCATTATAACCAATATTTGGTTAGGTTGTGCATTTATGATGATGATTAGTTTAGGAGGATTGCAGTCTATACCAAATGAATTATATGAGGCCGCTGAAATTGATGGCGCTTCAAATTGGCATAAATTTAAGAATATCACGTTGCCGCTTTTGAAACCTGTTCTAGCACCATCTATTGTACTTGGTACTGTTTGGACGTTTAACATGCTAAACGTAATTATCATAATAGCTGGTGGTTTTGGAAATGATAAAACACAAATATTGGTAACTGAAGTTTATAGATTGGCATTTATGTTCTACAGATATGGATATGCAGCAGCTTATTCTGTTGTTATATTCTTTATATTGTTTATATTTGTAATGACGTTTATGAAATTCATAAAAGGAACGGAAGAGGTGAGATAGATGAGATCATTGAAGAATAAACACTTTGAAAAGGGAGACTCTATTCCTAAAATAATAGCGATTTATGTTACACTTACAATAGTTGCGCTGATTTCAATATATCCGCTACTCAATGTACTATCTGTATCACTTAGACCAGATAATTCACTTTTTACATCGAGTTTAAATATAATACCCGAGAATTGGACTTTTGAAAATTATAGAGCAGCACTTACAGAGATAGATTTACTTTTGTGGCTAAAAAACAGTTTGATAATATCAACGCTTACTTGTTTTTTGACATTGGTTGTAGCAGCGCCGGCTGCATATGCTTATTCTAGGTATAGATTTTGGGGAAGAAAAACGGGAATGCTTGTATTTTTGTCTACACAAATGTTTCCGGCCTCTATGCTTTTGTTACCGACGTATATACTTTTAGTAAAACTAAAATTAACGAACGACATGGCAGGATTGCTGATACCATATATAGCTACGGCACTTCCGTTTACAGTTTGGAATCTTAAAGGATATTTTGATACTATACCAAAGTCTTTGGAAGAGAGTGCTTATATAGATGGATGTAGTGCCTTTAAAGCATTCTATAAAATAGTAATACCTCTTTCAACACCAGCACTGGCGGTTTCAGCATTATTTGCATTTATGACGGCATGGTCTGAGTATATTATTGCCAAAGTTATAATGACGAAACCAGAAGTGTTGACATTGCCAGTTGGTCTTGTTAGACTACAAGGAGAGTTTACAACGCAGTGGGGAGTTTACTCTGCAGCTGCTATTATAACAGCATTGCCAGTAGTTATTCTATTTATTAGTTTATCTAGATTTTTAGTAGGTGGATTGACCGTTGGAGGTGTTAAGGAATAAAAAGGATGTGACTATATGCCATCAACAATAAAAGATGTAGCAAAATTAGCAGGAGTGTCTCCATCTACAGTATCAAGAGTTATTTCTAATAGTTCTAGAATAAGTGATGCGACTAAAACAAGAGTGTATGAAGCGATGAAAGTATTAAATTACAAACCAAATATAATAGCTAGGAGTTTGGCTAACAAGTCCACTAAAACGCTTGGATTAATATTACCAGATACTGACGAGCATAATGCATTGAATCCGTTTTTTATACAATTAATGAGAGGTGTAAGCTTTTATGCTCAAAAGAGAGGATATTATATATTGTATGCATATGCATCAGAGGGTCAAGATAGACTTAGTGTAGTACAGGACATGATAGACAGTAGGTGGGTAGATGGAATTATATTAGCCAATTCAGAATCAGAGGATTCGGCGATTGAATATTTGAAAAAAATCGAAAAACCATTTGTCGTAGTTGGAAGACCACAGGAAAAAGATGATATATTGTGGGTGGACAATGACAATTTTCATGCCATGTATGAGGTAGTTAATAGGCTAATTAGAAGAGGAAATAAACATATAGCATTTATCGGTGGAAGTAGTAATTACACTGTTACAAGAGATCGTTTTGATGGCTATAAATTAGCACTTGAAAATAGAGGAATTCAGATAGAGGAAGATTTAGTTGTATATACGGATTTCGACGAGGATCATGGATATGAAGCTGCAAAAAAAATATTAGAAAATTATCATGTCGATGCATTTGCTACAACAGATGATTTACTAGCGTTTGGAGCATTAAAAGCGTTAAAGTTTTTGAAAAAAGGTAAGATGGACGTAGTAGGATTTAACAATACACTACTTGCAGAGTATTTTAAACCAACATTAAGTAGTGTAGATATAAGATCTGAAGAGTTAGGACATCATGCTGCTAAACTTCTGATAGATTATTTAAATAACGAAGAGAGAAAATTGTATAATTATATCGTAGATACTGCATTTATAGAGAGAGAGTCTACGACTTATAAAAAGCCCTAAGGATAAAGCTTAGGGCTTTCTTGTAAGCAAAAGGAGGAATTTGAATATGGCAGAACAAACATCAACAAAGCTTAGAAATTTAGTGATATATGAAATCTATATTAGAAATCATACAGTAGAAGGAACATTTAGTTCTATAATATCAGACTTAGATAGAATAAAAAATTTGGGCGTAGATATTATTTGGTTTATGCCAATACATCCTATTGGAAAAATTTCTAGAAAAGGAAGTTTGGGGTGTCCATATTCAATAGAGGATTATGACTCAGTGAATCCTGAATATGGAACGGAATATGAATTTGAAAAATTGCTTAAGGAAATACATAAAAGAGGCATGAAGTGTATTATAGATGTAGTCTACAATCATACATCACATGAATCGAAACTCTATAAACTACACCCAGATGCATTTTATAGTGAAGATAAAATTCCAAAATCAAAGGTTTCTGATTGGAGTGATGTAATAGATATAGATTATGAAAAAGCTATATTAGATGAAAATCTAATTTGTTCATTAGAGAAGTGGATTGACTTAGGCGTAGATGGTTTTAGGTGTGATGTAGCATCAATGGTGCCTGTGGATTTTTGGTTAAAAGCTAGATCAAGAATTGAAGATAAGAAAAAAGATGTTATTTGGCTTGCTGAATCTGTAGAGCCTCATTTTGTAAAAGAGCTGAGAGATATGGGTCATAAAGCCTGGTCTGAATCGGAGGTATTTGAGGCATTTGATATTTTATATGATTATGATGTTCATGAATATTTGAAAAACTATTTTGCTGGAAATGGAAGTCTGAAACGATATATTGAAGGCATAAAGGCACAAGATGGTAGTTATCAAGAAAACTATGTTAAATTGAAATTTTTAGAAAATCATGACAATCCAAGAGCAAGTTATATGATAAACGATAAATCAAGACTTTGGAATTGGACGGCGTTTATGTATTTTCAAAAGGGAGCAGTTTTATTATATGCGGGTCAAGAAAGTTATGATAAAAAGACTCCAAGCTTGTTTGAAAAAGATGAAGTAAACTGGGAAAATAGAGATATAGAATATGAGAAATTTATAAAAAAATTAGGAAAAATAAAAAAAGAATTGCCAGTAAATGGAAAACATTCCATAGAATATGATGAAAAACTAGGTGTAGTGATATCTAAGTGGGAAAATAGTGAGTTTGAATGGATTGGAATATTTGATTTGGAGAATAAGTCTATTGAAAAAAATATTCCAATAAAATATTCATATTATAAAGATTTAATGACAGGTTCTAAATGTAAATTTGAAAATAGATATATTAGAGTGGATGGCAAGCCTTTTGTATTGAGGATGAGAAAAGATGAAATATAATGTAAATGATTGGCCGAATTTAGAAGCAGGGATGTCTAAAGAATATTTTTTAACAGATGGATATGGTGGTTTTTTGTCTTCTACAATTTTAGGGATAAATACAAGAAGATATCATGGGATAGACCATCGTTCACTTAGAGCTCCAGTTGACAGACATATTTTCATCAGTAAGATAGCTGAAGAAATTGTAATTGGAGGTGAAAGCTATAGATTGAATCCTGATTTTGATGAATCACTGAAAATAAAAGATTTAGAACCGCTTCAATGTGTAGAAGTAGGTGAAAGTGTTGTTCATAGTTATAAGCTTCCAAATCACAATATTTTTATTAAGAGAGAAATGATAAAAGCTAGAAAAACTGGGTATGTGGCTATTTCGTATGAAATAATAAATAATACAGACAAAAAAATTTATTTGAATTTATATCCATATTGTGTTGATCGGGATCATCACAAACTAAGAAAAGATATGGAAATTAATATTAAGCAGCACAATATAGAGAATGGTGTTTGTTATAGTTTTGATCGCGGAGATTGCTATATGGAAATGGAGAATGCAGTGTTCGAAAGAGAAGATAGCTGGACACCATGGTTATACTATCCAGTTGAAAAACTCAGAGGATTAGATTTTAAAGAAAAAGCATTTGTTCCGACAAAAATTAAGATTTGCGTAAAGAGTAATACAAGAAATGAGTCAGTTCTCTATCTAAAATCAAAGCAAGACGAACATTTTTTTAAGGACATCAAAGAAGATTTAAATAAGAGAATGGATAAAATAGTAAAAAAAAGTGGATTCAAAACAGAATTTGGAAAAGAACTAGTTAGAGCTGCTGATAAATTTATAGTTCATAGAAAATCAACAGAAAATAAAACAATA
This sequence comes from Tissierellales bacterium, assembly GCA_025210965.1. Classification (NCBI taxonomy): domain Bacteria; kingdom Bacillati; phylum Bacillota; class Tissierellia; order Tissierellales; species Tissierellales bacterium. The sequence goes on along the minus strand of JAOAQY010000023.1, from coordinate 11,067 downwards.
ATAGCAGGTTATCCGTGGTTTACTGATTGGGGCAGGGATACTATGATTGCATTTCCTGGAATAACTTTAGCTACTAAACGATTTGGAGAGGCGAAATCAATACTGATAAGTTTTTCAAAATATTTGAAAGATGGTTTGATACCAAATATGTTTCCTGATGAAAATGAAGAACCCCTATACAATACTTGTGATGCTACGCTTTGGTATTTTATAGCATGCTACAAGTATTATAAAGAAACTGGTGATAAAGAATTTATAGAATCAATATATACAAAATTAGAAGAAGTTATAAAAAAGCATATGTGTGGCACTAAAGGTCCAATTTTTAAAAGTGAAAATGGACTTATTTGGGCAGGTACGGATCAAACTCAATTGACTTGGATGGATGTCAAAGTAGAGGGATGGATACCTATAAAGAGGCATGGATTTGCAGTTGAAATAAATGCACTTTGGTATAATGCACTTTGTATTATGGAAATATTTTCAAATATATGTGGCGGTGATAGCTCATATTATTTTAAAGAAGCTAGTGCGGTCAAAGAGGCTTATGAGGATTTATTTTGGAACGAAGAAAAAGAGTATTTAAATGATGTGGTGAGAGAAAACTATGTAGAAACCGCTTTAAAACCCAACCAAATATTGGCTGTGAGTTTGCCATTTGAATTATTGGATGAAGATAAATCAAAACTAGTAGTAGATAAAATTTTATCTAAATTGTATACACCACTAGGACTGAGAACATTAGAGAATGATGATATTAATTATGAGCCATATTATGAAGGTTGTGCACTAGAGAGAGATGGAGCATATCATAGAGGAACCGTTTGGCCTTGGCTTTTAGGAGAATGGATCAAAGCATATACAAGTGTATATGGTTTAGATGAATTTGTGAGTCAAATTGGGTTTGATGCTATAGAAATGAATTTGAAAGAAGGTGGAATCGGCTCTATTGGAGAAATATATGAAGGAATGTATCCACATATTGGTAGAGGTTGTTTTGCTCAGGCATGGTCAATTGGAACGATATTAGAATCTTATATTTTATTTGATAAAGGAGTAGAAAAATGATAAAAAAGACAACTTACGGATATACTGTAGAAAATGATAATAGCTTTTTGGACATACAATTTTTTGACCACGATATTATAAGATTTGTATATAGTGATCAAAAAAAATTACCAGAAAGTAGTCCTGCTATTATTCTAAAACCTAGAGAATTAGAAGTTTCGCTAGATAAAAATACAATAGAAACAGATAGGATTAAAATAGTAATAGATGAACAAAGTTTAAAGGTCAAGATTTATGATTTAGATGGATTTTTGATAAGTGAAGATTGCAGCTATAGAATAGATAAACCTTTGAAATCAAAAGATATTAAAAAAGAAGACATGACTATGCAAGAACAAGCTCAAAGTGTCGCTGAGTCACAAATTCAAAGTGAGGATATGGTTGTTGAGCTAAAGAAAAAGTTAATGTGGGAAAATGGAATTTATGGCGTTGGTGAAAAATATGGATTTCTAAATAAATTGGGAAGTAAAACAGAAAATTGGAGTTCGGATGTATTGGCTCATGCTCCGCTTCACCATCCATTAGTTGAGCATTATCATACTGCAATTCCATTTTATATTGGATTAGATTTAAATAGAGCATATGGTATCTATCATGACAATACTTACAAAACATTATTTGATTTTGGAAAATACGATTCAGATAATATAACATTTAAAGCTAGTGGAGGAAAGCTAGATTATTACTTTATTTATGGACAAAATGCTAAAGAAATAGTCAGTAAATATGGTCAATTAACGGGTACTATGCCATTACCTAATATATCATACTTAGGCTATCAGCAGAGTAGATGGAGCTACAATGATCGGGATGAATTGATGGAAGTTGCTAAGAAGATGAGAGCGTCAAAAGTTCCATGCGACGTGTTGTATTTAGATATAGATTATATGGATAATTATAAAGTATTTACTGTAGATAGTGATGCATTTTATGATTTTAAAGATATGCTTGAAATGTTAAAAGGTTTGGATTATAAAGTTGTTGTAATAATAGATCCTGGGGTAAAAAAAGAAAAAGGGTATTTTGTATATGATCAAGGTTTAGAAAACAATTATTTCATAAAAAATGAATCGGGAAAAACTAACTACGTAGGAACTGTATGGCCTGGAGAATCGGTATTCCCAGATTTTATGAAAGAATCAGTACGCGAATGGTGGGGAGAATTACACAGAGATTTATTAGAAGCAGGTGTAAATGGTATATGGAATGATATGAATGAACCGGCAGATTCTTCTACTGAATCTAAAACGTTACCACAAAATTGTATTCATGAAGATGATGAACAAAATAGGTATTTGCATAAAGAGGTTCATAATCTATATGGTCTCATGGAAGCAATGGCTACTTATAAAGGTATTGAAAACATAAATACAAATGAAAGACCATTTGTACTAACTAGAGCTGCATTTGCTGGATCTCAAAGGTATGCTGCACTTTGGACTGGCGATAATTCAAGTGTTTGGGAGCATCTTGAGCTATCAATTCCGATGTTTTTGAATTTAGGTTTAAGTGGCTACGCGTTTGTAGGTGGAGATGTTGGCGGTTTCATAGGTAACACGACTCCAGAGCTACTTATAAGATGGAATCAGCTTGGCTGTTTTACACCATTTTTTAGAAATCATAGTTCTCTAGGCTCTACAAGGCAAGAACCTTGGGAATTTGGTCAGGAAACATTGAGTATTATTAAGAATAATATTGGGCAAAGGTATGAACTTATGCGACAATGGTATCATTTAGCATATGAAGCTCATCAATTTGGTTTGCCAATGATGCGACCAGTGTTTTTGGAATATCCTAAAGATATAAATGCATATGATTTGCACGAACAGTTTTTACTAGGTGAAAATATAATGGTATGTCCTATTGTACGACCTAGAATAAAGAAAAAAATGATATATTTGCCGGAAGGAAAATGGTATGATTATTGGACAAATGAAGTTTATAATTCAGGATATCACGTTATTGATGTAAATATTGATAACATTCCTGTTTTCGTTAAATCAGGAAGTGCGATTTTGAAAAATAAATTGATTCAATCTACAAATGAATTAGAAAAAGAACCCGTTGAGATACAGATATATGGAGACGAAAATTTTGAAAAAACATTTTATTTAGATGATGGAAAGACTAATCAATACAAATTTGGGAAATATAGTTTGGTAAAACTAAAATATTTTGAGAAGAATGCAAGTGTAGAAAAAATACACAATGGCCTAGATATTGATAAAATTAGTATAGAGATAATTGTTTAATTTAAAAAATGAAAACAGCCACTATTTAGAGATTATAAAGTATGTTACAAGCAAAATTATATAGACTATTTGCGTAAAGTAATATTCATTTGTGAGATTTTTTAAAGAATTTATGGGTATAAAGTTGTTGAGAAGTGTAAAAAAATGTATAATTAAGGAAATAAGATGCGCTCAACAATAGAAATGCATGTCAGTTGTGTGGATTGCGTGAGGAGGAAAGTTTTATGAATGAAAAAGACGGTATATTATTAGAGAGTGGTACGGGTGAAGTTGAAGTCATAGAATTTAAAGTTGGAAATGAGCATTATGCAATAAATGTAGTTAAAGTAAAAGAAATTATAGAGGTTGACAAGGTAATAAAAGTTCCTACAGCGCCACCAGAAGTCCCAGGAATAACATCTATTCGTGGAGAAGTTATAACTTTGATTGACATGAAGTATGTTTTAGAGAATGTAAAGAAAGAACCTATAGAAAAAAGCATGACATTAATGTGTGAATTTAATCAGCTAAAAGTTGCATTTGCTATTGATGAAGTTCTTGGAATCCACAGAATTAATTGGAATCAAATACAAAAGCCAGATACATTGATAGATGATACTTTGGTTATAGGTAATATTGAAATCGGAGAGAATATACTTATGTTACTCGATTTTGAGAAAATAGTTATGGATATAAGCCCATCTTCTGGTATAAATGTTGGACGTATTGAAAACATTGAACACAAAGATCGATCAAAGAGCAAATTGGTATTGGCAGATGATTCACCAATGATTAGAAAAGTCTTGAATGATGTATTGAGTGAAGCAGGATATGTTAATTTGAAATTCTTTGACGATGGACAACAAGCTTATGATTATCTATCGCAATTAGCAGATATAAAAGGTGAAGATTTCTTGAATGAAGTGGATTTGCTGATTACAGATATAGAGATGCCGATGATGGATGGACATACTCTAACTAGAAAATTGAAGGAAAATAGAGTTACTAAGAATTTGCCTATAATAATATTTTCGTCACTTATTACAAATGATCTGAAGCATAAAGGTGATGCAGTTGGTGCAGATGCTCAGATGAGTAAACCGGAAGTTGGTAAATTGGTAGAACTTGTAGATAGTTTGATACTAAAATAGGTGGATCTTTTAAAACTCAACTTTTGAAAATATATTTTGAAAGTTGAGTTTCTTTTATAGAGAATTGAGTGAATTTTCGTATTTAAATGGGGAGCGATGCGAATATGTCTTATACTATTGGGGAATTTTCAAAAAAACTAGGTGTATCAGGAAGTACAATAAAAAATTATGAGAAAAAATTTAATATAGAAATTGTAAGAAATTCAAAGGGACATAGAATGTATACTGAAAATCAATTGGGATTATTTCAACTTATACTTAGGATGAAAAATATGGGTGCGACACTTGATGTTATTCACAAAATATTAATTCAAAAAAAATTAGTTGGTGAAGTCTCTCTTGAAATAAATGAAAATTATAGCGATGAAAAAGAGATAAGTGAAATAGAACAAGTTGAGGTTATCAAAGATATAGCCGTTATAGATTATAATTCATCAGAGATACAAAAAATAGAAGAAAAGAGATATTCTATAGAAGAAGTGACACAACTTACCGCTAACTTGAAAGAAATACAAGATAATTACATAATGTCACTTAAAGAACAAGTAGAACAAAAAGATAGGCAAATAGCTTATTATGAAAATCAAATTCAAAGAGGACAAGAGCTATTATCGAAAGTGCAGGAATTGCTCGACTATGAAGTTGATAACAATAGGCACCTTCAATCTAAGCTAAATACACTAGAGCAGAATTTAATTGCAGAAAAAAGCGACCAAATAGAAAAAGCCGAAAATCAGAATAAACTAGGTATTTGGTCGAAGTTTAAAAAAGTTTTATTCAATCGCTAGATGATAGAATCTAATCTAGGTTTTCTTTAGCAAGTTCAAGGATTAAAGTTATCTTACTCATTATGTACTCATAGCCGCCAGTTGTATGTGGTATTAGGCAGTCAGAACAATCCTTTATGCCGTTTTTTATTTTGAAATTTCCACCACAGTCTTTTCCCAATGCGTATAGTGGACAATAGCAAAATAGACAATTGAATTCATCTTTATTTTTTATTTTATGACATGGGAAAAATTCACATTTATTATTTTGAAAAAATTTATAGTTTTCCATAAAATCGCCTCCTTTTATATTTTATCTTTAAAAGGAGGCGAAATCAATTCAAATTACTATGCTTTATATAATAATTCGTAATATTCTTCTAGCATTCTTTTTACGTCGAAGAATACTTCGGTAGATTTAATACTTGAAATCATCATTTCAATCCATTTTTTGCGATTATCATAATAAGTTGGTATAACTTCTTCTAAAAGAACTTTATAAAGAGCCTTTACATCATGAGCATCAAAGGCCTGCAAGTCACCATCAAAATCTTCAGCAGTTTTTGCATCTCCAAAAGACCAACCATTAATACCGTGTTCACAAGCTTCAGGCCACCAGCCATCTAAAGTAGAGAGGTTTAAAACTCCATTCATGGCAGCTTTCATTCCAGAAGTTCCGCTAGCCTCTTTAGGTCTTCTTGGATTATTTAGCCATACGTCTGATCCTCTCGTCAAATTAGCTCCAATTGTCATGTCGTAATTTTCTAAAAATACTACTGAATTAGGATATTTTCTGCTCATTGTAACTAAATTTTGAACAATTTCTTTTCCAACGTCATCTAGAGGATGGGCCTTTCCAGAAAATACAATTTGAAGTTTTTGACCTTTTAAAAGTGGTTCTATAATTTCTGGAGATGTGAATATTAAGTCGCTTCTTTTATAGGGAGCAGCTCTTCTAGAAAAACCTATTAAAAGTTTTTCAGGATCTAACTTTACATTATTGCGCTTTGCAATAAAATCAATTAAAGCTTTTTTGTTTTCCATGTGATGATACCACAATAAGTCTATTTCGTTAGATTTAATATCATCTGAAAGTCGTTGATCTACCCAAGTTGGTTTATGAATGGCATTTGTTATACCAAGAATGTTAGAGCGATTGTCAATATGCTTCCACATATCATTTGCAGTTTCTTTATGAAGCTGGGCGACTGCATTAGACATCTTTGAAAGTCTCAATGCAGCAACAGTCATATTGAATGGTTTTCCGCCAAATTCAATCAAATGTTTTTTTGAGAGACCATTATTAGCTCCCATGTACATTAACCTATCGATGTAATGCTCTTCATTTCCCTGAATTATCGGTGTATGTGTTGTAAAGACTATCTCTTTTCTAGTTTTTTCTACAGCTTTTTTATAAGATAGTCCTTTTTCTGTTTTCTCATTTATAAGTTCAAAAGCAGCAAATACAGGATGTCCCTCGTTGAAATGATAAATATCAATATCTAAGTTTAATGCCCTTATAGCTTTTATTCCTCCGATACCAAGAACCATTTCCTGAGCAATTCTTTCTTCTCCAAACCAGCCATAAAGTTGACCTGTAATCCAAGCATCTTCATTTTCAGGTAAATCAGTGTCTAGTAAATATAAATCAGCATTACCAAAGCAATCTACTTTATATACTTTGCAAAGAACCTCACGGTTTCTTATTGTAACTGAAACAGTAATGCCAGTATCTTCTAAGAAATCATAGTCGTAATTATGATAGGTATCATAAGCTTTTCCATCTTTGTCGATCATTTGATCGGTATATCCTTGCTTCCATTTTATACCTATACCAATTACAGGATAATCAAAGTCTCTAGCTCCTTTAATATAGTCTCCAGCTAGAATGCCAAGTCCACCAGCATAAGTTTTGAAAGAAGTATCTAATCCATATTCCATTGAAAAATAAGCTACTTTAGGTAATGTTGACATAAAAAACCTCCTATTTATAGTGGTAACTTCAATTTTTGAGCACCAATTTTATTGTATTTATTATAATTAATTAGATTTTATAAACATAGAGCTACTTAAAGTGTAAGACTTAGAATTAATTAATAAATCTAGTGGTAGTCCATTTATGAGTTCTAAATGAACACCATCATGCTTGACACCAACAGAGAGTATGCGTGATCTGAAATTTAATTTAAAAGTGTAGTTAGTCCAAGCTTTAGGTATAAATGGATTTAAAGACAATTTGTCATCAATAATCTTGAATCCACCAAAACCGTACACTACGCTCATCCATGTTCCTGCCATACTTGTAATGTGAAGTCCATCTTCTGTATCATTATTATAATTATCTAAATCTAGGCGAGCTGTTCTGAGATAAAGCTCATAAGCCTTATCTTCATAGCCGAGTTCACTAGCTATTATTGAATGAACGCAAGGAGATAGAGATGATTCATGAACTGTTCTAGGCTCATAAAAATCAAAATTTTTCTTCTTAACGTCTAAATCATATTGATCATATAAGAAAAATAATCCCTGCAAAACATCAGCTTGTTTTATAAAACAAGACCTAAGAATTCTATCCCAAGACCAATTTTGATTTAGAGGAAGATGCTTTGCATCTAAATCCTCTACGAGTATTTGCTCTTTATCAAGATAGCCATCTTGTTGTAAAAATATACCCATATCTTTGTCTTCAGGAAGGTACATTTTATTTATAATTACATTCCAAGTTTTTAGTTCTTTATCTGTAATATTTAATTTACTCATTAGTCTAGAATGGTCCTTTGGATATTTATGTTCTAATAAACTTAGAACTTCTAAGGTATATTCTAAATTCCATTTAGCCATTCTATTTGTGTACCAATTGTTATTTATATTATTATCGTATTCATTAGGGCCAGTGACACCTAGTAACATATAGACGTCTTTATATGGATTATAATTTACTCTATCGGCCCAAAATCTAGAAATTTGAGCGAGGACTTCGAATCCATTTGACGCTAAATAAGATTCATCTCCAGTATAACGAACATAGTTAAATATAGCATAGGAGATAGCCGCATTTCGGTGTATTTCTTCGAATGTGATTTCCCATTCGTTATGACATTCTTCACCATTCATAGTTACCATAGGATATAGTGCGCCAGCTAAGCCTAGCTTACTGGCATTTTCAATGGCCTTATCAAGTTGATTGTAACGGTAAAGCAACAAGTTCTTAGATATAGACTCATCACTAGTTCCAAGATAGAATGGAAGACAATAAGCTTCCGTATCCCAATAAGTACTTCCACCATATTTTTCGCCTGTAAAGCCCTTAGGTCCTATATTAAGTCTTGAGTCGATGCCTGTATATGTTTGATTTAAATGGAATATGTTAAATCTTATACCCTGCTGTGCTGAAGAATCTCCTTCAATTTTTATATCACAATGATCCCAATGTGATTTCCATTTAGCCTCTGATTTCAAAAATAATGACTCAAAAGAATCTTTGTTGTGAAAATTTAAATTTGAAGAAGCTTTTTTTGTAACATCATTTGTGTCATAATCTCTGCTAGTACTTACATTTATATACTTTGTTAAGTGCACAGATTCACCTTTGTTTAGACTTCCACAAAATTCAGTAGCAGTGAATTTGTTTTTTTCTATTACATTAAAATCTGAAATCCAAAATTCGCTTGACCAGCTATAGCTAGAGGCGACAGAAACTACAAAATCAGTTTTCAAAGTTTTCATCGTAAGACTTGACTGATACTTAGTGGCTTCAGAAGAAATAGATTCCCAAAAAAGCTCATCATAATTTGCATCCTGATTTTTTATATTGCCATCTAAATAAGGCGTGATTTTTATAGAAGCCGAATTTTCAGAAGTTAGTTTGTATGAAATACAAGCTAATTCAGGATCACTTAAACTAAAAAATCTTTCGGAATGTATAGTAAATCGCTTTCCTTTTGATGTGTCAAAAATAATTTTTTTAGATAAAAGTCCATTTTTCATATTTGTTGATCTTTTAAAATCTATTATATTTACTTTAGCTAAGTCAACTAAATCACCATCAATTTCTATTCTAATCCCAATGAAATTTGTTGCATTTAAGACTTTTGCAAAATATTCTGGGTAGCCATTTTTCCACCATCCGACGCGAGTTTTATCAGGATAGTAAATGCCACCTACATATGTTCCTTGAAGAGTATTTCCAGAAAAATCTTCTTCAAAGTTAGCACGACCACCCATATGTCCATTGCCGATACTTAGTAAACTCTCGTATATTTCATTAGTTTCTGGGTGAAAACCATCTTCTGTTAATTCCCATTCATGCTCTAACACATATTGTTTCATCATGACACCAACCTTTTCAAAATAATAGTGCAATCGTTTGCATAGTTTATCAAAAAAATATATGCTTATCTGTTTTGATTATACCAAAAATACACCTGAAAGTTAACCTAGAATGTATTTTTGTTTAAATTGACATATAAAATTGTTAAAGATGTGGTAAAATACAAATGACGATGAAGAGGAGGTAACAAATTGCCAAAATACAATTATAAAATGAAAATTGTTTATGATGGAACTAGATATAAAGGGTGGCAAAGATTAAAGGCTACGGATAATACAATACAAGGAAAGATAGAGGATATTTTAAGTAAAAATTTTGATGAGGAGATAAAAATAGTAGGTTCGGGAAGAACTGATTCAGGTGTACATGCTAGAGGGCAAATTGCAAATTTTTGGACTCAAAAAAGAATAAATGTAAGTGAAATAAAGAGGTATCTGAATAGATATTTGCCAGAAGATATATCATGTGTGAATGTTGAAGAAGTCGAAGAAAGATTTCATTCTAGGTATAATGCTAAAAAGAAAAGATATAGATATACAATACAAAATGACGAGTGCATAAATCCATTTATTAGAAAATACTCGTGGCATATAGAAGAAAAATTGGATTTAGATATAATGAAAAGAGCGAGTAAATTACTTGAAGGGAAAATTGACTTTTCTAGCTTCACAAATTTGAAAAGCAAAAAAAAGTCAAAAATTCGTACAATTTATAAGATAAATATATTAAGAAATGATTCTAAAATTATCATAGATTTTGAGGGTGATGGATTTTTACAGCATATGGTGAGGATACTGGTGGGAACACTCGTTGAATTGGGAAAAAATAATATGACATGTGAGGAGCTAGAACTTATTCTTAGATCAAAAAAGCGAAATGAAAGATGTCCATTGGCTCCGGCAAAAGGTTTGTGTTTAGAAGAAGTGTGTTATGAAGATAATTAGCACTACTTGAATGATAGATTCATTTAATGATATAATTAGGAAGACGTAGAGAAACATAACTAAAAGGAGGGATTCTATGAGTACATCTTCAATATTGGCTATTGCATTAGGTGCATTGCTGATTTGGTTTGGAAATAGAGTACAAAAACCTAATTTAGTAAAGATTGAAACATTAAGTCGAAAAAAGATAAAGAATGGTGAAGAAACGGCTTACAGACAGTTAAATGGTAGATTTTATATACTGGATGGGGTGTTAATAGGAGCTTATGGTATAGCTCTAATGTATAATCCATCATGGCTTGACACCAAAATTAAAATTATTTATTTTTTGGTTGTAGTGGCTATAAATGAGGCTCTTAGACAGATGAGCCGAAAATACTACGTTTCTTAATTGCATTAGATATAGGTGAAGGAGTGTGAACGTGGAAGAATGTCTGTTAAAGATGTAGCGAAGTGGTTTAAAAAAGGAGATCATTCAATTTTAAAGTTGATTCATCATGATATGAATTGCCAAATATTTGATAGAGTGATGCCTATTTTGACATTCTTTGGAGGATTATTATTTTCATGTATATT
>JAOAQY010000022.1 GCA_025210965.1 Tissierellales bacterium | reverse complement strand
GGAGATAATGGAAGTGGAAAAACAACACTTTTGAGATTGATAGAACAAGGTCATGATAGCATCAAAAGATCAAAGGTACTTAAAATAGGATATTTTAGACAAGATTTGAGCATATTAGATGATGAAAAGACGCTTCTAGAAAATATGAAAGAAACGTCAGATATGAGCGAAACTATGATAAGAACACTTCTAGCTAGATTGCTTTTTAAAAGGGATGAAGTTTATAAAAAAGTAGCAGTGCTTAGCGGAGGTGAGAGGGTAAAAGCTAGTTTCGCTAAATTAATACTACAAGATGTTAATTTGTTAATACTTGATGAACCGACAAATTACTTGGATTTGGATTCAGTTAAAGCACTTGAAAATGTTTTGATAGATTACAAAGGAAGTTTGATATTTGTATCTCATGATAGAAAGTTTGTAGAAAATATAGCTACTAATCTATTGATGATAGAGAATAGAAAGCTAAATGCATTCACTGGGACTTATGAGGAATATATGAAACGAAGCAAAAAAACAGATACAAAGGATTCACTTCAGGAGGAATTGATGCGGGTAAAACATCAGATAACAACTATACTAGGCAGGCTTTGTATGCCAACATCAGATGACGATGTGGAAGCATTAGATGCACAGTACGATGATTTGCTAATTAAGAAAAAAGAGATAGAGTCGAGGATGTAAGTGGGTGAAATATGAGGTATAATTAAGAGTGTAGGAGGTGAAGTGTTTGGAACATTATGAACCACCATATAAACTTACGAACAAAATAGTATCGTTGTGTACAGATATATCAGAATTAGCAACTAAAATTGCAATAAAAGAAAACTTAAATTCAAACCCAAGGTTGAGAAGAAACAACAGGGTGAAAACAATACAAGCATCTTTAGCTATAGAAAATAATACATTGTCACTAGAACAAGTTACAGATATTATAGATGGAAAGCGTGTATTAGGATTAGAACGTGAGATAATGGAAGTGAAAAATGCATTTGAAGCGTATGAAAAATTGACAGAGTTTAATGCAGAATCTATAGAAGATATGTTATTAGCTCATAGAATTTTGATGAGAGGTTTAACTGAAGAAGCTGGACATTTTAGGAGTGGTGGAGTTGGAGTTTTTGCTGGTGAAAGGATAGTTCATATGGCACCACCACCAGGGATTGTGCCAAAATTGATAGAAGATTTATTTTTTTGGCTTAGTAGAGCTAAGGACGTTCATCCGTTAATAAAGAGTTGTGTATTTCATTATGAATTTGAATTTATACACCCATTTGCAGATGGGAATGGAAGAATGGGGAGAATGTGGCAAACATTATTATTATACAATTGGCAATTTATTTTTGGATGGCTTCCAATAGAAACCATAATAAAAGAAAGACAAGATGAATACTATAGGGTTCTAGGTGAGTGTGATAAGTGTGGAGAATCTAGTCTATTTATAGAATTTATGTTGGAAGCGATACATGAAACATTGTTAGAAATTACTGATACCGACCAAGATACCGACCAAGATACCGACCAAGTTAGCGACCAAGTAAAACAATTATTAATAGTCTTAGGTTCAGATACCATGTCAAGAAAAGAAATTATGGATAGCTTAAAACTGAGTCATATTCCAACATTCAGAAAGAACTATTTGAAACCAGCTATTGAATTAGGACTAGTTGAAATGACTTTACCAGATAAACCGAATAGTAGTAAGCAGAAATACAGAAGAACTCAATAATTAGTGAAAGCGCTGTAGTAGCTCACACTACCAGAATGAAAGATGAGGTGTATTCATGGAGAAAGATTTACAAATATCAGAAATGATGAAAATGCAAAAAGCACTATTTGAACTAAATAAGGACAAATGGTCGCCTATGGAGGCAGAATATGGTAGACAATTTATACTATGGATGATAGAAGAAGTAGGGGAATGCATAGCTATAATAAAGAAAAAAGGCGACGATGCCATAATGAATGATGAAGATGTGCGAGAAGCTTTTGTTGAAGAAATGAGTGATGTAATGATGTATTTCACAGATACACTTTTGAGATATGATATAAGTGCAGAAGAAATATCAGAAGCCTATGTAAAAAAACATTGCAAAAATCAAGGCAGGGATTATAGTAACGAGTATGACAAATTAGAACTTGCTAAATAGAGGATTCGCCGAGAAATCGGCGGATTTTTTTGTACAGGGAGAGTGTTACAAAAAGCGTGATAAAATATTAAGAATAGTTGACAAATGGTGTTAACAAAAGTATGCTTAATTTAGAAAAAGCTAACGAGGAGTGACATTTATTGAAAACAAAATTATTTAAAAACAAAGCCTATAGTCAGCTATTTTGGGGTAAATTCATATCGGATATAGGAAGTCAGTTCTATCTATTTAGTTTAAGTTGGTATTTTCTAGATCTTACAGAATCAGCTGTTGTAGTAGGTTATTTTCTATCATTTAGGCTATTGCTATACATAATATCAGCACCGATAGGCGGGATAATAAGTGATAGATTAGATAGGATAAAACTTCTGGTTATTTGTGACTATATAAGAGGTTTTGTCATACTTGCTACATTTGGAATCGTAATGAAAACGCAGAATCAAGATATGATATTAGCTAGTTTTTACATAGCGACATTTATACATGGAATTTGCGATGCACTTTTCATTCCATCGTCTACAGCCGCAATTCGGTTTGTAATAGACAAAGACGATTTAGTTGAAGGTTATTCCGTCATATATATGATAAATAGCGTAAAGCGAATTCTAGGAATAATGTTTGCGGGTATAATTTATGCACTGATAAATATAGAGGGGATATTAGTATTAAATGGCATGAGTTTTATCATATCCGCTTTATTTGAGTCGAGAATAAATGTAGATACGAAAGAGAAACATGATGAGGAGTTTAAATTTAAGACTATAATAAGAGATTTCAAAATAGGTTGTAAATGCTTGCTTGGATTAAAAGCACTTACGTGGATACTTTTCATATCCCTATTTTCAAATTTTATATACGAGCCACTTGCGCGAAATGGATTTACATATTTTTTCAATCAAGTAGCACAGACATCACCAGCATTCTTATCATTTGCAGCAGCAATGACTTCACTAGGTTCTATAGCTATGACTCAGTGGATAAAAAAGAGAGATATAAACGATTTATTCGCTCATTATTATAGTGGAATATCTTTTAAGACAATGTATATAGTAGCTTTGTCAGCTAATTTTATAGTGTATATGATGTTTAATGGGAATTTTATAGTTTTCTTTGCAATACATGTAGCTTTACTATTTCTAGATGGAGCTATAGGAGTATATATAAACGTTCCAATATCGGTATTCATGCAAAGAGAAGTTCCATCAAATATGATTGGGAAAGTTGATTCTTTTGTAACTACATTTTCAATGGCGATAATGCCTTTTTCTACATTAATGGGTAGCTATGTGATAGATGAATTTGGATTTTGGGTATTAGTGATGGTCGTATCTATAATGAGTAGTGTTTTGTGGATAGTTATGAGTATTTGCAAGAAGTATACATTTTCGTGCACAAAATGTGGAGAAGATATTTAGGTTAAGTAGTATCGTGTATATATAGAAAGGGGAGAAGTAGCACATGGAATGGTTAGTCCGTATGAATAGAGCTATAGATTATATTGAAGAAAATCTAACAGAAAATATAGAATTAGAAGATGTAGCTAAAATAGCGTGTTGTTCTAGTTATCATTTTCAGAGAATGTTTTCTTTCATAATAGATATTCCATTAGCTGTATATATTAGAAGAAGAAAACTTTCGGCTGCTGCGATAGAACTTCAAAATAGCGATATGAAAATAATAGACATAGCGTTAAAATACGGATATGATTCACCAAACTCTTTTACAAGGGCATTTAAAAATCTCCATGGGATTACTCCATCAGAAGCAAGAAAGAGTGGTCGTGATTTGATGTGCTATCCAGTGATTTCCTTTCAAATATCGATACGAGGAGATGTGGCTATGCAATACAGATTTGAAGAAAGAGAAGCATTTGAAGTGTATGGACTTGTAAGAAGAATTGAAAATGATGAGGATCAGCATGAGGTAATACCAAAGTTTTGGCAGAAATTTCAAGAAAATGGTGACTACGAGAAGATATGCAAAATCTGCGGTATAGAGCCATACAAAGAGTTGGCAATAGCAGGAGCTATATATGATTTTGACAATGACGGAGAGTATATGAGCAAGTATATGCTATATACTGAGAGAGAGAGAAAGACAAAACTAGTTGAACCATTTGAGACGCTAGAGATACCAAAGGCAAAATGGGTGGTTTTTACTGACAAATTTGAAGATCAAAATGTAAGTACTCAGGTAATACAAAATTTGTGGAAGAGGATATTTACAGAGTGGTTTCCCAGTTCAGAGCTAGAGATGACTAATGGGCCACAGCTTGAAGTGTATCCTAATTGGAACAGCGTAGAAGTTTGGATTCCGGTTAAAGAGAAGGTTAAGTAGTAAAAAATAAAAAATATAGAAACGACGTTTACAAATTTGAATGAGTTTACGTGTTTATATAGTATAAATCCTTTCTCACAAATAGAGAGAGTGATATTCGTATCATTATGAAATTAAAAATGATATGAGTATCACTCTTTTTGTTTGGAATAAATAATTAGAGATTTAATTTAACATAAATAGGAAATGGTAGTATAATATAGTAGGTCAAAATAACTGCAAAATGTATTTTTGATTATGAAAATAAAAAAATTAAAAAACGACGTTTACAAATTTGAAAGAATTTACGTGTTTATATATTGGGAGAATTTTTGGGAGGTATTTATGGAAAAGTATCTAGCAGTAGCTAAGTTAGCAGAGTTAAAAAATATATATGATGAAAATGTATTTGAGACAGATATATCATTATATTCATATGAAGACAAATTTAAGTTACCAAAATTGACTATACTTCCGCAAGCAAAGTATAAGAGTTGTGGTTTTTGTATAGATGATTTGAGTAAAATGCCAATGGTGATAAATTTTTTTCTAGGGAAGAGCAATTACTTACGAGTAATGATTAGAAAAAGATACTTAGAAGAATTCGAACAATACGATATTTTGAGTCAAATAAATTATGGTAATGATTTCATTTCTATTTTGCTTAGTACCGAAAATTTAAATGGGTTAAATATATCTAAAAACATAGAGAAATTTTCAGCAATGACATTTTTTTATGAAAATAAAATTATTGGAGATTGTTCATTTTATGACATGAGATTAAGTGGCACGTATAGAGTCGAGATTCCAATGAACAAAAAACTAGATTACGATGAAACAATAGAAATATTTTACTATTATGAGATAGATAACAAAAAACTAGGATTGAAAGCGGATTTTTTTATGGGCCTTTTGGATAAATTCAATATGTACATGTCGCTGTATAGAAATAAAAATGAATTTATGTATTTCAATTTTTACAACAAAACCATATGTATTTTGTGTTCAAAAGAGTCAGAT
>JAOAQY010000021.1 GCA_025210965.1 Tissierellales bacterium | reverse complement strand
ATACATCACTCAAGTATCGTTAATATCATTGGCAACTCATATAGAACAGCACAAGCACTTTCAAAATTTGATAAGGAGGATTAGCAACAACATACATTTTTATACGGACACTTTTTTACATTTTAATATTGACATTTATAAATGTTGTTTTCAAACGCCTGGCGATAAGTGCCATGTATTGTGATATGTTTCTGTTTTCTATGCTTGCAAACATTATCCCCATTACTCTTTCATCTTTATCTACTATCAGTTCTGTGTACTCGCTGTAGTCTACGCAGTCTCTGATGTATAGTTCATATACACTATTTATGTTTTCTACATTTTCAAGTCCTTTGTGCAAATTCCAACTCTCTTTTACGAGCTCCCCGCAGCTCTCAAGATATTTGGCATCGTACGGTATAAATCTATGCTCTTTCTTAGCTCCATCAGGTTTCATAAACATTCTCCCACTATTCCCTTCTAATTTGATTTATTGCTTTTCCATCTAGTTTCCTATGTAAGATTATATGGTATGTATGTACAGCTGAAATAAACTCTACATAAAGATTTCTTTATACAAAAAAATTGCACTCTCAAAAGTGCAATTTCTAGTTATTATTTAGCTGGCAGTTCTATTTCATATAATGTGTTTATTTGTTTTTTATCATCTGATGTGAGTTTTATATCTCCTCTGTGTGCTTTAATTATTTTGTAGGCTATAGCCATGCCGAGACCACTTCCGCTTCTAGTTGTCCTCGCTTCGTCTTCTATGGAAAATGGTTCAAATATTTTGCTCTGTAATTCGCTTGATATTCCTCTTCCGTTGTCTCCTATTTTGAGTTTGATATTTTGATTTGTCTTCTCTATGGAAAATGATATAGTCCTTTCTTTTTCTGTGTATTTTACAGTATTTGATATTATGTTGTCGAAGACTCTCTTTATCTCAAATTCATCGAATTTGCAGTAAATATCGTTATCAGGGATGTCTATGTCTAGTTTGTAGCCCTGCATTTCTAATTCACTGTATTTTTCAATGAAATATTGCCGAGCAAATTCGCTCATGTTTCTATTCTCTATGTCTAGTCTAAATTCTGGGTGGTCTAGTTTGCTGTATTCACTAAGTGCATTTATGAGTTTTGCCATAGAATCTGATTTTTGAGATATTCGCTCTAAATATGTTTTTCTCTCGCTTTCATTTATTTTTCCATCTATCAGCATTTGGGCAAAGCCTTGAACTATGGTTATAGGCGTCTTTAGATCGTGAGATATGTCGGCTATTATTCTCTTTTTTTCTTTTTCTAATTCTCTTTGCTTTTCTTCTGATTCGCTTAGTTTTCTAGACATGTCGTTGAATTTTTGACATAGTTCTTCGAATTCATTTGGTCCTCTGTAGTTTATTTGTTCTTCTTTTTCTCCTTTGGCTATTCTATCTATTGCATCGCCTAGAAGGTGTAGTGGTGTTTTCACTTTTTTGTCTAGTTTTACGAGGTAAATGATTGCATATGCCATGAATAGTACAATGAATACTGCTACGTAGTATTTTATATTTCCTTTAATTGATGTGGAGATCCTGTTCATGGGGTTGTGTTTTCTAAAGAATATTATTGAGTGTGGATTTTTGCTGTTGTCTTCAAACTCTAGCTTGGAAATTTCATAGTCATTTTCGTATATTCCCATCATCAATTCGAGTTCTTTTTTTGAAAATGTATCTTTGTCTAAATGCATATCTGAAAATACTAGTCTGTAATTTCTATCTACTATCAATATTTTCTGATACGTTTTTTTCAAGTCTTCGTAGTATTCAAATGTAAGTTCCACGTATTCGTTTGAATCAAAGTCTTTGTAAGATTCTCTCGTAACTATCGGTCGGTTACTTTCATTTGGAATCAATTTTATTTCGTCAGCTGAAAACTGAATTTGTTTGTTTTTTAAATGAGAGTAGACTATGTTTCCATCTGAATCTATTATTTCAAAAAATCCATCATCTCCAAGTATGTGCTCGCTTTCAAATTCTAAGTACTCTCCGCTCTTTATTTCTTCTGGCACATTGTCGTATGTGTATTGTAGGTAGGTCCTCATACTGACGTCTTCAATATAGTCTCTCAAAAATAGTATTGCTAAAATAGAAATCAGTGTTGCTATTACAAAGTACAAGAAGTCTCTAACTAGTGTGTTAAAGTAGCTTTTTTGGCTATATTTGTTTTTCATTTTCAATTCTGTATCCTAGACCTTTCATAGTTTGGATGTATTGATTTCCATTTTTATCTACTCCTAGTTTGTGCCTGAGATTTGAAATATGAACTCTGATGGTATGAGAATCTGACTCAAAGTATTCTCCTAGTATATGTTCTGCTAGTTGGATTTTTGAAAATATTTTGTCTGGATTTTTCATAAATAAACTCATCATTTTGTATTCGGTAGCTGTTATAAGTAGTTCTGTATCGTCTTTGTAAAGTCTACATGTTTCTGTATCAAGTCTGAGATTTTTAAGCGAGAGTATTTTACTCACGTGTTTGTCTGAATCATTGTACTTTCTGTTTCTTCGCAAATGCGAGTTAACCCTAGCTATTAGTTCTAATGGATTAAATGGTTTTGTAATGTAGTCATCTGCTCCAATGTTTAGTCCTAGTATCTTGTCTTGGTCTTCGTTTTTCGCTGAAAGTATGATTATGGGCATATTGCTGATTTTCCTAATCTCTCTTGTCAATTTGTATCCGTCCATCTCTGGCATCATTATATCTAGTATCGCTAGATCGAAGTTTTCTTCATTGACTGCATTTAAACCTTCTATTCCATTTCTAACGGTCTTCAGGTCGTATCCTTCACCAATTAGGTATATTTCTATAATTTCAGATATGTCTCTATCATCTTCAGCTATCAGAATTTTAGTATTCATGCAAATTCTGCTACTCAAAATATTGACAAATCTACCCATTTTGTACTTTGACTGTTTGTTTCTGGATATTTTGTCTAGTAGCTCCTCCTTTTTCTAGTTTTTTTGCTTTTTTAAGACATTCATATTTCCTTGAATGTCTTACTTGTTCGCGTTTTCACTTCTTTTCTAGTTTTTTACTCTTGAAATCTCACCCATTTAAAGGTAAGCATTATATAACCATCTACAAATTCTCAGCGATTGATTAATCTTTTGAATCTGCTTTTTTGTTGATTTTAATTCCACTTTGTATGCCCTTTACAATCTCTTCATCCTCCTCAGTTTCCTAAATTAACAATAAACTTCTAATATTTTTTTCTCTCTACTACCTATATTTACTTTAGTTTCTATTGTTTTTCCAGATTCTCCACGCTGTTTTCTAAAGTCAAATACAAGCAAGTATCCTTTATCTAATCCGTATTGCTCTAGGTACTCTCCAAGCTGAATTAATCCTTTTTTGTGGTATTGTTCGCCTCTCCATATCTTGAGCTCTAGTATGTGCATCTCTTTACCATATGTTATTACTATATCAAACCGCTTCTCTTCTCCACCTTTAACTTCTTTAAATGCAAATCCAGCTCCATTTATTATTGGACTTATAAATGCCAAAAGTATCAGTCTGCCATCGTCTTCTAAAAATGCTTCTTTCTTAGCTGAATACTCTTTTTTCATAAATTCTTGAAATTTCATGAGTATTTTTTCGATGTCTAATGTATTATCTTCATTTATGAATTTTGATTTGTAGTTGTAATCTGACATGATTTTGTATCTATCATTTCTCACAAGTTTCATCATCATGTGATTGTATATGAGCTGCTCGTAGATTTTGTTATTGATTCTACAATTTCCTTTTTCATCTTTCAATATACCATATATACTTCCGAGGTTTACTATTTCATCTGACCTTACATAAGTTATGTTTTCTCCATCTAATATTATTCTCTTTGTGAAGCTGTATAATTCGCTATTGTTCTCTATATTTTTTATCACACTGTCAAAGTTCGTATTGTTCTCTTTTAGAACTTCCTTCACAGCTATATCTATATATTCTCTTTCCCACATTGTATCTTTTGCACTTAGTATTTTTTCGTCTATTGTCTTGCAAAGTTTGCTTACCAAAAATGGGTGCCCTGATGTGTAAAAATAAAGGCGTTCTGCAAAGTATTTTTTGTCTAATTCTATATTTTTTAGTCTTGTATATTCATCTAACATTGTTTCTATTTCTCGTTCTGAAAAGCTCATGTCGACATCGAAATCTGCTGCTATATTCCAAGGACTATTGTATTTATGTTCTTGGTCAGATCTGATTTTTATTTTAAGACTCTTAACGTCATGAACTCCTGCTAGTATCACACTACTAAATGTTATATCCATGCCTTCTTTACTCGACAAATACTTGTTTCTAAGCAGGCCTAAAAAATCTAGAAACAATTGGTTGTTGCTACTTTTGTCTACTTCATCTATGATTAGAACTACTTTTCTATCTACATACTCAACCATATCTGTTATGAAATCGCTGAATTCAGCCATTCTAGTAATTTTGTCGCAATATTTATTTATATACTCAAGCATGGTTTTATTTCTGGTAAATCTGAAGTAATTCCTCATTTGTATCATTATGCTCTTTAGAAAACTCTTCGTCTCACCAAAACTATCTGAATCAATCGACTCAAAACTTATTTTTATAGATAGGTAATCATCCATTTTTGAAAGTTTTTTGTTCAATAGGTACAATGTAGTTGTTTTTCCATACTGTCTTGGTCTATTTATAATAAAATATTCTTCGTTTTCTATTAGTTTCATTATGTAATTTATTTTTGTTGTGATATCTACCATGTAGTGTTTATCAGGTATACATGTTCCCGTTATGTTAAATTTTTTATTCAATATCTTCACCTCCACAAAACTTTCTTCTAATTCTATTATAACATTACTACGACACTATAAGCACTTGAATCAACAAAGATAGCTTAAGTATTTCACAACGCTTCTGCTTTACACTTCTAAACTTAACTTGTATACTATACGTAGCTTAATCATTCAAAAAGGAAGTGACTTACTATGACGGTAAACAAAAAAGATTCACTGGTTCTATTGATACTGCTCGTAGGAGCTCTGTTTTCTTCGAAGTATTTTTTTGAAAATCCAAAGACTCTCTATGATGCGATGTTTCCAGAAGAAGTGGATTTGAGCAAGTATAGTTATACATATTATGATTTGGGCCATGACATGGGTACATTGCCACTAGTCGTAGATGGTAAGGATAGTTTATTTCTTAGCGATCTCAAAAATATTGAAATCATGAGAGCTACTAATCCTAATGGCCATCCTGATGCTGGAGTTGAAATCCATATCAAGCCTATAACGTCTCACGAGCTTAGGTTCTCTATTTTGAAAAATGACATAATAGCTGTGAAAGATGGTAAGGGCTATTTGTATTATAAAGCCAAAAATGTAGAACTATTGATGCACTATAGACGATATATGGATTCTGATTACGATAGGGATATGGATTCTTTAGCTTATAATCTTTTAGCTGACGAATACTCGGATTCTGTCAATTTTAGTTTGTATTTGAATATGTTTATATTGTTCTTAATAGAAACAAAGTTCAAATTCAAAGAGAAGCTTCGTGCAAAGTTTATATCGTCGCTTGATTATCATCTTTACTCATCTGTACTGGTTCTGCTTACAGCATTTTTGGGTATAATGGTGTTTGATTGTACTTATCTCAACAAAGATTTGATTATTTTGACTGGCTACAATTTGATTTACTTTAATTATTTGCCAAGACAAGTTGATATTCAAATCATGTAGTACTATAGGTTTTTCTATATCAATTAAGAAAAAGTCCGAAACTTTAGCTTTACTAGCTGAAGTTTCGGACTTTTTTAGTGTTTCTAATTTTTTATTTTTATACTAATTTTTCTGTTTTTTTATTATTATTTTCCCACTCTTCTCTCAATATTCCATAACTGATTGAATCATAATATTGATCTTCTACTATTCTAGCTTTACGATATCTTGCTTCTAATACAAAACCTAATTTCTCTGCTAGATTCATCATTCTCTCATTTCCAGACCATGTAGTTAGGCCTAGTCTTACTATATCTTTGTGCTCATCAAATACTCTGTCAATCCATTTTCTTAGCGCTTTATATCCTATGCCTTGTCCCCAATAGTCTTCATTGAATATTACTATTCCGATTTCCATCCATTTCGTCTCTTCGGATTTCCAGTACCAACTAACCTCTCCAATGAGTACATCTTTTTCTTCATCCACTACCATTAAACTACGATTTGGATATTCTCCATTTTCTATTTGTTTTTTAAGGTTTTGAATTTTAGTTTTAAGTTCATTTTCAGTACTCTTCTTGAAATACGGTCCATTGAATTTGTGGTATAGTCTTGATGGTTTTGTAAGTTCCAAGTAACTATCTAAATCTTTAATTTCAATTTTTCTAAGCAATATTTCTGACATATTAGCCTCCTCTAGTTTCCATATCTCACTCTATATACTTTTATTATACAATCTAATCCACGGGTGAAATCAACCGATTTCATGTAAATTTATTTTAAACTTATATACTCTATTTCAATATTTATATCCAAATACTTTCATCATTTATTCGTTTTTCCTATTTTCAGCTCTATTTAAGTGCTTCTCTTTTTCACTTGATTCTTCTTCGCTCTCACTTGCCGCTTGTTTTGTCACTTCTTGATAGTTAACGTCATCAAATGCGTATTCTACATTGCCAGATGCTGAAAGTTCTGGCTTTATACGCACTAAGCTCTTTTTGTTAACTCTAAATTTCGTATCATTCTCTTCTATCAAATACGCTTTCCCTGCAATTCTAGAGACTTGCTCTCCATCTTTTGTCATATACAAAATGGCATATCTTGTACCGATTTCGGCGTCTACTCTAGCTACTATGTACATCTTCATATCATTTCCACTTTTATATCTCTGTATTTTTAAGTTCTCATAATCTATGTATTCACCGCTGTTTTCTAAGATATCAAATGTCCCATAATTATCCGATATATGTTCTAGTCTGATAGATTTAAGTATCGCTAAACTAGTTTTCACATCTGCTTTTACCCTCATATTTCTAAGTATTATTGAAAAATTAGCCTGTGATATAGCTATGACTACAGCTATTATCACTAGTACCATTAATAGTTCAAAATGAGTAACTGCTTTGTTGTTTCTCTTTGCTAGTCTCATGAAATAGACCTCCTAATGTCGATTTACGCAAACTAAACCCTTCGAATCTACAAATTTCGCCCCACAACCCTAGAGTATATTATATCATGCAATCAATGTGAATATAATGTCAACATTTTACAATTGGATGTTTTTTATGTATTGTATTGCTCTTTTGAGCGCTTGATCAAAGAATTCGAAATCATGTGCTCCATCCCAAGTTTCGTAGTTCAAATCGTATCCAAGTTCCATCAAATCATTTGCAAATCTATCATTTAATTCTTTAAGAAAGTCTTGATTTCCACAAGCTATATAGAATTTTGTATTTATATTGTCCTTGTGTTTGCACGCTAATTTCACCAAGTCATTTTCTGATTTGTACTCTAGTTTCTCTCCAAAAGCAGATCT
>JAOAQY010000020.1 GCA_025210965.1 Tissierellales bacterium | reverse complement strand
TTCTGGCACTTTAGGTAATACTATATAACATTCATTTTCTTCTTGTTCTACTACATTTATTTTATATTCTTTCCCTACGTCTATTCCAAAGAATTTTTTTATCGCTTCTCTTGGTGCTTTTAGCAAATCTCTTCTGAATTCACTATCTTCCATCGCTCTCTTCGCTATTTGATTATTCGTAATTGTCATTTCCATCTTCATCACTCCTATATCCACATAGCATTCGCTTGTCCATCTTCCTCCGGCGCAAACGGCAATACCAAAGCATAAGACTTCTCTGTTTCTTCAAAAACATTAAGCTCTACATCATTAGGTACTTCTATATCAAAATGATCTTTAAGTGCTTTTCTAGGATCAGCTAATAGCTCAGCTTTAAATGCTGGCTCTTGCATAGCCTTCTCTATAATCTTTTTTTGTAACTCTAATCTAGTTTCCATATCAATCTCCTCCTCATAATGTCAAAACGCTGATTAAAGTTTACCAAATTTTAGCACAATTTACAAGCGCGATTAATCATATATCCAGACCACTCAAAAATGCTCCCGATACAAGTTCTTCTCGTTTTTTTGACGTACGCTCCACAAGCTCTGCAAGTGTATCTTCTAGCTCTTCGTGAAAATCAACTATTCCCGGTATGGTTACCTCATCATCTTTTTCTAAATAATTTTTTCCATCTAGTGCTAGCATATAAAGTTTCTTAGGTATATTGCTAAAATATGCAGCTCTATTTATATCCCCGCGCTCAAGTGAATCCATGTTATCAACTTTCGCAAAATCCATTATCTCCGCAAGTACTGGTGTAAGGTTTCCATCCTCATAATCCTTGTATTTATCAACCCAATCATCTATCCATTGCAGTGTAGTTAGAGCTTGATCTACCTGTGAAACCGCTGATTCCACTATGCCCTCTCTTTGTTTTATCAGTGCTGCAGCATATACTGCTACTTTTAGAGGTGCTGCTTTCTGAGCAAGTACTGGTTTTGTGTCTTTTTCTAGTTCTTTTTTCTTTTCTTCATCACATTTTGATTCAAAAGCCATACTAGCCGCCCAACTATTCATATAGTCTTCAAAATATCCCCAAAATCTAGAGTCAGAATCAAATAATTTCTGATACAATTTGTAAATTCTAACGAAGCAAAGATTCCCAAGAGGTAATTTTTTCACCTGCTCTCTAGGGTCTTTAGCATCTAATATCCCATCTTGAATCATAAAATACAACAATTTAAATATACAAGCTTCTGCCAACAATTCTGTAACATCTGGGTCTAATTCAAACGGCTCCTCTAGCCAAAATGGTAGTAAATAACATATGTAATTGCCCTGAGTCTTTTTCTCTGGATTATATTTATCTAAATAAGCTTTTCCCTGCACATCATACGGCGAAGGAAATTCGTTCATCGTATGCTCACACTTTTCAAAAACTTTTCGCACACGCTCAGCATATGGTCTATAAAATTTCATTAGAATCTCCTTTAACTTCAAGTATTTAGAGCTTTTATTTAAGCTTTCTATTTAAGCTCTCATCACTTAAGTCTACCACTTTTTTTCAATTATGTGAACTAAAGTATTCAAATATAGATTTTTATAATTTTCCTTAAGTCAATTTATAAATTACTTACAGTTTTTTTAATATTTTAACTTTATTTTTCAAAAATAGTTGAAAAGTCTACTAAATTGTTGTATTATATTTTTAGTAGAACTTTCAACTATTTTTTTACTATGGAAAGGGGTTTTGGTTATGTATAGTTTTAAAGACGATTATAGCGAGGGAGCACATCCTAAAATATTAGATGCCCTCGTATCAACAAATTTAAATCAAGAAGATGGATATAGTATGGATTCTCATTGTATGCATGCTATAGAATTACTTAAAAATGCTACGAATGATAAAAATATAGATGTGCACTTCATATCTGGTGGAACTCAAACAAATCTTTTAGCTATAAGCTGCGCGCTAAGACCGCATGAAGCTTGCATCTCTGCTAAGACTGGACACATCGCTGGTCATGAAACTGGTGCTATAGAAGCTACAGGGCATAAAGTAATAACTGTAGCAAATTCTGAAGGCAAGCTCTCACCTAAGATTATACAGCCTGTACTAGATGACTATAATTTCGAGTATTCTGTAAAACCTAGATTGGTATATATATCAAATCCAACTGAGCTAGGAACTATTTATACTGCAAAGGAACTCAAATCACTTTATGAATATTGCAGTGAAAATGGACTACTTCTATATCTAGATGGCGCAAGACTTTCTTCTGCGCTAGTAGTACCAGAAGCTGAGCTATCATTAGAATTGGTAAACAAATACACTGATGCATTCTTTTTTGGAGGAACCAAAAATGGAGCACTGCTAGGAGAAGCATTGATTTTTTCAAATGAAGCATTCAAAAATGATTTCAGATATATGCTAAAACAAAGAGGAGCTATGCTAGCTAAGGGACGAATTTTAGGAATACAATTTGAAACTCTTCTAAAAGATGATCTTTATCTTGAACTTGGAAAGTATGCTAGAGATTTAGCACAATACGCCCAAGAAGAACTAAGCAACATGGGATTTGGTTTACTCGTAGAATCCCCAACCAATCAGATTTTCCCGGTATTTTCCGATGATATGATATCTGAGCTTAGAAAGGATTTTGCATTTCACGATTGGTCTCAAATGGCAGAAGGCTCAACTTGCATTCGACTAGTATTTTCATGGGCTACACCAAAAGAAAAAGTAGATGAGTTCTTAGAAAAAGTATCTATGTTAAAAGAGAGAGATTTATAATGACAGGACCAAAACATCTAATACTCAGGAGACTCGGAACTCTAACTAGAACTATACACGCTATTGTGGAGTCAAAATTCAGAGAAAAAGGGCTAAAAAAAGGTCAGTTTCTCTACATCAGTAGAATTTGTGAAAATCCTGGTATCAACCAGATGGCACTTTCTAACCTTTTAAAAGTGGACAAAACTACTGCAGCTAAAAGCATCAAAAAACTCATAGAACAAGAACTTGTAACAAAAGTGAGAGATGCTAACGATGGACGTTCGTATCTTCTATATCCTACAGATACTTGCAATGAAATCTATAAGGCTATAATAGAAGAAGAAAATAGACAAATAGATATATGTTTTGATGGCTTTGAAACTGAAGAAAAAGACTTGATATTCACACTTTTGTCAAAAATGACTGATAATATAGAAGATGATTGGGCTATGCTCAAGAAATAATATATATGGAGGAGATTTAAAATGAATAGAAATGAAGCACTCACTTTACTAAAAGAACACGTAAAATCAGACCAGTTATATCGACACAGTTTAGCTGTAGAAGCAGCTATGATAGCATACGCTAAACATTTTGGTGAGGACGTAGAAAAATGGGGAAATCTAGGTCTTCTTCACGATATAGACTTTGAAAAGTATCCAGAAACTCATCCAGCAAAATCACCTGAACTATTGGCTAATGCTGATGTAGATCAAAATTTTGTAGATGCTGTATTATCACATGGATTGAGCGACGAAGCTAAAGCCATGCGAACTGACAATATGAGAAAAACTTTAAGTGCTGTAGACCAGATGTCTAGCTTCATACTAGCTATCGCTCTTATGAGACCTACTCGTTTAGAAGGTCTTAAAGCAAAATCTGTAAAGAAAAAGATGAAGGACAAAGCATTTTCTAAAGCAGTTGACAGAGCCTATTTAGAAGAAACTAGAGAAGCTTTAGGCGTAGAATTTGCAGACCATGTCGACATTATCGTCTGTGGTCTCAAGGAACAAGAAGAGAGACTTAGCGCTGAAGGATACAGTCTTTTA
This sequence comes from Tissierellales bacterium, assembly GCA_025210965.1. Lineage (NCBI taxonomy): Bacteria > Bacillati > Bacillota > Tissierellia > Tissierellales > Tissierellales bacterium. The sequence goes on along the minus strand of JAOAQY010000020.1, from coordinate 7,493 downwards.
GGCTAAAACAACCTAGTGTAAATAAATTAAAAAGAGCCGATATTTTTAAGATTAATGCAATTTGCATTTTGTCTTTAAATATCAGCTCTTTTTTACAATAGCTTATTTAATCCCTGTAGGTCTATCTACATAATTAGCCATGTGAGAAAGTGGTAAAGTAATAAATGGAGTTTGCCATCCACCTATTCTTACATTTACTCCTGCATATTCTTTCAAAAGTTCGTTGTATCTTTCTGTAGAATTAAGCTCTTGAGCTATTCTAGTTTTATCATAAATTTCTTGATAAAGATTTCTATCGCCTATCGCTAATGTCATCATGCCACCCTTGTACTTAATGAATGTCTGAACTAAATCAGCTAAATGATGAATATCTGCTTGTTCTACCTCTAAACAAGTATCTGTTATAACTCCTGCTGCAAATCTTTCCAAGTGGCATTTTGAAAGACTTCCAAGTATGCCACCAAGACCTTGGGTTGCAGTTCCTGAAACTGGTGTAAAGTTAGGAGCTAATGGTGCTCCCTTCTCTCTATCTGCCGATGCTGCACTTTCTCTTCCCATCCAATTGTATTGTTCAAATGTACCAAGACCTGCTGTTATCTTCATATTAAATTCGCCAAATTTTTCTTCTAGTGACAATCCATAATAACCTGAAATACTTCGAAGTGAAACAATTTCTGCCATTTCATCTTCTTTAGGTTTATCTTGAAATACCCTCTTTGCAAATTTAGCCGATCTATCGACACAACCTTTGTATATATCTAAAACTCTCTCTGTCAATTTATCTGCCTGTTTGTCATGTGTCCCAAAATAAGCTGTTTTCATAGAAAAATCTGTTTTGATATTATTGTACAATTCACGAGTGACAATTTCATGATCTGGGCATTCAAAGTTGTCTTTAAGTGCTTGAATAACCGTTGATAGTTCATATTTCCCCTTACCACGCTCTGGATATACCCATGTCTTTATAGCTGACAATGTATTTACAACATTTGGCACTCCTGATAATATCACGCCACCTATATTATAGGTTGTTCCTCCCCATGATTTGTCTCTACCTTTTTCCATACAACCTTCTAAATATGCTGACAATAGTGGAGATGGACAAGAATACTCATCTATCATGTAATATAAAAATAGTGATATTACACTCTGATCTATGAAAAATCCCATTTGACTCTCAAATGTATCCATGAGTTCATCAAAATTTCTAGGTATCGGTGTTGTAGGTGCTTTTTTAGCTCCTCTCAATAACTCTGTATCATTCGTAAGCATAGCTCCACCATTTAAAGCACACTCTAATGATGTTAATCCATTTAACATCGCAAACGTCCAATCACTTTGACCATTTAAAATAGGTTCCCAGCAGCCATCTACACAAAAATCATTAGCTGTTCTCTGTATCTCTATCTCTTTTTCCTTCGTCATGTGATCTATATTTTGACTCAACGCATTTTTCATTGCGGGAACCATTATATCGTCATTTATAATAGCTGGATTATTTTTTGTGCGTTGCCAAACCTCTGCTATTTTGTGTATCAAACTTCTCGGACTCTTTTGTCCTAATCTAACATATATTCCTGGAGTTGATAAATTGACGTTTGAAAATGCCTGCAATATGAGATATGTACTACTATTTGTAGCATCTCTTCCTTCTGGAGTAAGACCCCCAACTATTATATTTTGTAAGAAATTATTAACACCAGCTTTTTGATCTATTAGATAAGGATTGACACCTAAAACTGTGTTGTTGTCAACATGGTCCTGCTTAACTATTACATCGGGAGTCAAATTTAAATTAATTCTCCAAGCAGCTTTGATTATAAATTGCTCAAATAACTCCAAACACTTATCCTTATCTTTCTCTTTTTCCAAAAATGGGTTGAGTACTTGATCTAATCGTCCAAATGATATTAAATTCATACTAGAATGAAGTGCTACATGGTAGAACCATATACTCTGAAGTGCTTCTCTAAATGTCTCTGCACCATATTTAGGAACCATTCTAGCAATTCTTGCCATCTCAAGTAATTCTTCTGCTCTCTCCCTGTTATTTATACTATTTGCCTGATTTTCCGCAATATCAGCCAACCTTGACGCATAGTCAATAACTGCTTGACATGCAATTCTAACGCTTTGATAAAAGTGTTTTTGATGAGTAATTACATGATTTTCTTCTAGCAGTGAATCTTTACAAAATGCTATATTTCCAGCTTCTTTTTCTACGCATTCATCTATAACTTTTTTCAGTCCATAATTTACAAGCTTTGTGTAATTCAATGAATTGTGACCCAATAGCGAAAGTGAACCTCTATTGGTTATAGAACCGGCCCTTTTTTCATCTTCTGTAAGATAATTTGGAAATACCTTTCCAAGACCATTAGATCCCATAGTTAAGCTTCCAAGCAATAAATCTTCATCTGAAATATGAGTTGTCAATGTTCTCTTAGATATTTCCTCATCAGTCATAGCTTTTAGCATAGCATCTATAGCCCTAGCTCGCCTCACCATTACAGCTTCATTTCTATGTTTCTCAGCTATATCGGGTAATTCCCTTTGAAGTATCCATTCGCTTGATCTATCAGTTAAACTTCTCTGCATTAATCTGTCGTGTAATATTTGAGTTTTTTCTGTCATAGTAGCTCTAAATTCCATGTATTGTTCCTCTTTTCTATATTTTTTTACTACAACTTTTTTATATCCCTAATATTCAGCCCCATAGCCTCTAAATACTCTCTTATTTTCTTCTCACTCGCCAAAACCTCTTCCGCCAAAGGCCACTTCATAAGTTCTCTGCTGCCACTTAGCTTATAATAATGATCTGCCTCTATATTCCAAGGACTAACTATTATATCTTTCAAATCATATTTTTTCATCAAAAAGCTTAGAGCATTTAAATATTCATAGTTATCCGTATAATTTGGAACCACTGGTATCCGTATCCAAATTTTTCTATTCATATTGCAAATCAATTCTAGATTATGTTCTATTTTTTCATAGTGCTCTACAGGATTTATCCCAGTAGTAAGCCTCATGCCAAATATCCACTCATCTACTAAATGTTCAATCTCCTTATAGTATGAGTCATCTAATAAACCAGAAGTCTCTACTATAGTTGATATCTCTTCATTTTTACAATACTCAAGAATGTGAATTGATGCTTCTTTCTGTAAAAGTGCTTCCCCTCCGCTAAGCGTTATTCCTCCACTATTTCGCACTAACTCCAAATGCGGCATAATCGATTCCATAAATTCATCTACGCCTTTCTGTTTCGTAGGCAAATACAGTGCACTCGCTTTTCTAAACTTCGATGACATTGGACAGTATTCTATACATGTACCACATCTTTGACATCTATCCCTATCTACACTGTGAATTCCCTTCAAAAATTTGTGAACTCCCATTGCACAAACTTCTTCACATTTTTTGCAAGATATACATTGGTCAGAATTAAATAGTAGTGGTGATTCATAAAGCTGTGAATGTGGTGAATGGCACCATTTGCATTTAGCTATGCAACCTTGAAAAAAAACTACGACTCTATGCCCTGGTCCATCGTAAATCGAGTCATAAGCTAGATCAAAATATCTCAAACTGTCTTGATTCATGCTTGTCTCCTTAATAAAAAACCGACTTCAAATTAATTATTTTTGTGAAGTCGGTCATTATAATTATTCTCTTTGTCTATATAAGTATCTAATAAAGCTCTGCATGACCTGCTTTTGTAACTTTTACTTGTCCATCTAGTGACTCATAAGCATCTATATAGAAAGCTTCATGCATCTCTGTATCACGGCTACCATGTGCTGGAATGATTCTATTGCAGAAAAAGCTATAGTTTTTTCCACTAACTATCTGAGTTGCAACTGCTATAGGCTCATATTCTACTTGGTCTTCACTATTTATCATATGAGTAGCTTCTTCTAATACATGCATATCATGTTGACTCATTTTAGTGGTATATCGTGACCAACCACCGTCCATCGTTGTTCTATTCATAAATGTTCCTCCTCATATAATATGATTTACATATCTACTCTTTTAATCTCTCTTAATTGTGGTTGACCGTTCAATGGTTCATATACTTCTACGATAGTAGCTTCATGTGGTGCATTTGGATATACTGGAGTTGCATTACAGAAGAATCTATAATTCATTCCACTAACTACCTGAGTTGCAACTGCTACTGGCTCATAATTTACTCCCATTAAGCCCTTAGTTGCTTGACTAAAAATTTTTTCTTCCTTAGTACTCATGTGATCATGATACTCTGTCCATCCGCCTGCTATTGTGTTTGTGCTTGTGTTCATAAATCCTTCCTCCTCTAAATAATTTTTATTTTTAGATTAACTTTCTGTCAATCCAATTAGAATATACCCCTGAAAAGTCCTTGTAAACATATGTAAATATTTGTCATTAAATTTATTTAGAAAATTATTTCCTCTGCCCATTCAAATTCCAATATTCCTCAAAATAATAAACAAAAAAATAAAATCCACTTAGTTTATCACTAAGTGGATTTTACTTTATAATAGACCAAATCTATTTTTATTTTTTTGCAAGTGATGAATACGTAGCCATAATAAGTATCACGCTTCCACCAATTAACTCTTTCACACTTGGAATTGAATGAAGTATAATAGCTGATGCTATTATGCCATAAACTGGTTCTAAACTAGCTATTATACTAGCTGTCTGCGCTTTTACATGCTTTAAACTCGTTATAAATAGCGTATGAGCTATACCAGTAAATACAACCCCTAACAATATAATCAATATCAAATCATTTTGTCCTATACTAGGTTTAATGTATAGTGCAAATGGAAGTAAAACTATAGCTGCTACAGAATTTTGATAAAAAGATATGACCCTTCCATCGTAATCTCTAACATATTTTTTGTTCAAAACCGAAAGTATTGCAAATGAGAATCCTGAAGCAATACCCCACATGGCACCTTGTGTCATAGTATTTTGAAACTCAAAGTTCGGCATAACAAACGCAACTCCACCAAATGTTATCAATGCTATAATTAAATCTTTAACTGAAATTTTTTCTTTAAAAAACAACGGCTCTATGAATGTGACAAACACTGGAAATGTTGAAAACATCAAAAGCCCTATAGCTACTGTAGAAAGTTTTATCCCAAGGAAAAAACTAACCCAGTGAAATGCCAATAATACTCCAAGTCCTATAAAATAACCATATGACTTTTTATCATGTAATACTATACTTTTTTTCCGAATCTTCAATAGTATCGCTAGAAAAAGTGCTGCAAATACTGCCCTTCCAAAAACTACTATCAATGCTTGCTGCTGTATTAACTTGCCAATCAAACCTGATAGACCAAACAAAAGCACCGCAATATGAACTTCTAAAAGGCCTTTTCTTTCTGCTACATTGTCCCCCACTATATCTACCCCTCTTTTTTCATTTTGAAAAAGAACCTTACTCCAGCTTCTGTGTTTTCTATGCCAAACTCAGCATTATGATCTGTAAGTATGAGCTTAGATGTATAAAGTCCTATACCAAATCCCTGTATCTTTCGCCTCTCTTGTTTTCCCCTATAAAATGGCTCCCATAGATACTTCATGGTTTCTTCATCTATTTTACTACCTCTATTCTCTGCTGTAAATACTATTTTATCCCCTTCATCTCTAACTGCCACATCTACTATATTATCTTGAGGAGAATATTTTATCGCATTTGAAAGAACATTTTTTACAACCAATGAAATTTTATCTTCATCCCCGTATATGAATCCATCTTGTAAATACTTTTGAATAACTATATTTCTATCGGTTAATATATATTTATATCTATTCAAATTAAGCTGCACTAAATCCGATAATTGGAAATAATCAAATTGATAATTCATAGCATTCGCTTCATTTTTACTAATAGTTATAATCTCATTTACTATGTTTTCAAGCTCCGTTATCTCAAACTCCATTATTTTCATAGGTTCTTTTGCATTTTCTTCGTATATGCCATCATTGTAACCTTCTAGTATTCCTTTTATGATAGTAAGAGGTGTCCTAAATTCATGTGAAGCAGCTGCAATGAATATCTTCCTAAAATGCTCTAATTTCTTCATTTTCTCTATTTCTTCATTGAGCCGTATAGTTTTTATTTCAAGCAATGTAGCCATTCTATTTATATCTTTTCCCAAATCTTCTATCTCATCTTTAGTATTTATATTACATTTTTTTGAAAAATCCATTTCAGCTAAGCTATGTGTAACCTTTCTAATTTCAAGTATAGGTTTTGTAACTGCACTCGCATATACAAACGCAACTATCGATGTGATAACCATTGACGCTATCAATATCAATATATTTCCCTCTTCAAGTGGATTTAAAAACGTCAAATTATCATAACTCGTCAAATAAATCATATAATGAGTTTCTCCTTGAATCAAAAACGGTCTTATCATCAATGTGTATGGTATACCTGTATATGGATCTATTTCTTCAAGTTTGTTTATTTTCCCAGGCTCTAATTCATAATTAGTAACTATAAACCGCTGAACCTTTTCCCCTAAAAGCTTTGATAAATAACCATATCCAAAATCTATCTTATCATCAAAATCAGCCTGAATCAGATTGCCTTTTATCTCATCTGCTATTTGTGCTGGTCCTTCTATAAAAATATCATTCTCTTCATCTTGAAAATCAAAATTATTGTACATTACCTGAATTGTAATATTAGAGCCCTCTCTAAAATTCAGATATACATATTCCGAACCGTCAAATCTCCATATTGTTTCAGATTCAATTTTTTCAAATTCGCGTCTTCTCAGTTTTTGCTTCATCTCATCAATATCATCATATACAAGTCTATCTTTCTGATAAATCATATTTGTATACTTATCTACACTTATTTTGTAAAGAGCAGAATTGTATTCCACATAATAGGATGACAATAGCTGAGTATTTATCCATCTAAGTTCTCTATACCAAGATTTATTGTATATCTCAATAAAGGTCTTCTTAAATAATGGATCTATTTCAGCTTCTCTTTCAAGTACTGCATCTAATCTGCTCGGGTCTTCACTTCTAGTCACCACATCTACAGCTCTTTTCAAATGCTCTTCTACCAAATTTTGCTTATATTTTATATACACGTCGTTTATCAGATAATCTTGTACTATAAACAATATTCCAAAAGAAAACATAATCAATACAATAGTTATAGCAAATGTCTTGAATACTAATCGATTTTTCAATTACTTCACCTCAAATTTATATCCAACTCCAAATACTGTACTAATATAGTATGAATAATCCCCCAATGCCTTTCTGATATTTTTTATATGGTTGTCTACAATTCTAGTTTCTGCTATATAATCGTATTCCCAAATCTTATTTAATATGATTTCTCTACTGAACACTATCTTTTCATTCGATGCTAATAGATGCAAAATATTAAACTCTTTATTAGTTAGATTTACAATTTCTCCATCTAAAAGAATTTCTCTAGTAGTTGGATTCATTTC
>JAOAQY010000019.1 GCA_025210965.1 Tissierellales bacterium | reverse complement strand
GACCACGAATTATTACATGAGCAAATGGAGAATAGACTTGAGTTTATAAGTAATCAATTTAAACTTGAAAAATCCAAGCGTGAAAAAGAAATATACAAGTTGAAAAGCATATCGTTGCAAGAAAAAAATAATGCTATAGAGAAAGCTTATGACAGAATACATTTGATTTCTCAAATAGGAAAAGAACTGACTTCTACATTGGACTTAGATAAGGTATTGGAATCAGTTTATAGAAATTTCAATCAACTTATGGATGCATATAGTTTTGGAATCGGAATTTATGATTCTAAAGTAAAAAAAATAGTGTACAAACTTTATATGGAAGATGGTAAAAGAAGAAATCAATATTCAACCAAACCGAATGATGATAGGAGTTTAGGCGCGTATTGTTACAATAGTGGACTTGAGATACTTATAGATGATGTTGATGAAGAAATTCATGATTATATTGCGGGCTTTGAAGATTTACCGAAAGCAAAAACACCTATGAAATCTGTTATATATGAGCCATTATTTGCTGAAAACAATATACTTGGAGTAATGACTATACAGTCACCTAAAAAAAATGCTTATGATAAAAATCATATAGAAATTGTAAGGGCGCTTGCGTCTTATGTTGCAATAGCACTTTATAATTCTCAAAAATCAGATTCACTTAGGTTGGAAATAAAAAATAGATTGCGTGCAGAGAAGAAACTTAAGAGAATTAATAAACGGTTAAAAGGTCTGACTATGCTAGATGGGCTTACGGGAATTGCAAATAGAAGAAGATTTGATGAATACTTAGGGGAATTAATAGAATCTAGTAGAGAGAGATCTTTACAAAGCGCTGTGATGCTTATAGATATAGATTATTTTAAAGAATATAATGATTATTATGGGCATTTAGCAGGAGATGATTGCTTAATAGAAGTAGCCCAAATATTGGCAAGAAGTATAGATTTAAAAAATGATTTGGTTTCACGATATGGTGGAGATGAATTTGCTATAGTACTATCAAATGCCGATGAAAATTATGTTCTGGAAGTATTGGAAAAAATATACTCTGGGCTCAAGCAAGTAGAGATTGAACATATAAAATCTTCAAAATACAATACAGTTACACTTAGTATTGGAGTGGCAATTGGATTTTCCTATGGAGATAGATGCGATGCTGAGTTATTTTTAAAAATAGCAGATAAAGCGCTCTATCAGGCAAAGGAAAGAGGTCGAAATCAAGGCGTTATTGAGAAAATCAATAATTAGTGGGGTAGGGGCATGAAAAAAATATCTAATAAAATTATTATAAATAATATCATGATTGCTTTTTTGATACTTGTATTGATCGGAGTAGTTAGTTTCAATTGGGCAAGCGGTCAAATAAAAAAGCATTCAGATGAAATATTTCAAAAAGATGTATTATACTATAGCGCTAGGATAAATGATGTGTTTAGGCAAACCGAAATGATAGCTAATAGCATTGAAAGTGTTTTTGATGATCTTTATCGAGCCATAGGATACGATGATACAAAAAGTGATGAAGTAGTGTTGAAACAAGATGCATGGAAGGCCATGGAATACCTTAATTCTAAATTTTTAAAGGAATCAAAGGGTGTTAAGCGATCTTCTATTGTATTTAGGGGGAATTATCTGCAACCTAATTATAAGATTTGGGTGAGTGGTAAATCAGATGACTTGACAAAGATAAATACCACTTATAAAAGTGGTGAATTAGCTAAAGAGTACCTAGAACAATATGGAGATGATATATACACTGATAATTTAGGTAAAAAGTGGCTTAATTTGACATTAGCTGGAGAGCTTGATGAGGTTACATATTATGAACCAATATTACAAGATGGTATTTTAGTAGGTTTTTTGCTTTTAGATTTGGATACGGACTATCTAAAAGGGATTATAAATAGTATACAAATTTATGAGACAGGATATGGAATGCTAATTGATGAAAATTATAATTATATAGTTCATAGAGAGCTTAGTGGCAAAAACCTTAAGGAACTTAATAGCGGGCAGTATATAGAACTTACCAAACAAATGGAGCTTAAAAAGCAAGGTGCTGAAGAGATAGAATACAACGGTATAGTTAAAGAATTTGCCTTTATAGAACTAGAAAATGAATGGTATCTTGGAATGGTAGTACCCAAAAATGAGATTTATGCACCTATATGGAGACTGATATTAGAATATGTTATGTCTATGGCATTGATTGTTTTGATAGTTATATTTGCAGCGTATAAAAGTGGAATGGCAATAACTAAACCTATTAATGAAATGCAGCTAGGAATAAAAGAGCTGGAAAACGGAAATTATATGACTAGATTACCAACTCATTTGATAGCATATCAAAATGAAATAGGCGTGCTTGCGAATGCTGTAAATAAAATGGTTGATCAAATCAGTCTTGAAATACTAAAAAGCAGAGGACAAACAGAAAAACTAAAGAGAGAGATGGTTGAAAGAGAGAGAATAGAAGCAGAGCTTTTTTTGAATTCACAAATTTTGGCTAAAGCTAAAGAAGGAATGTTTATAACCGATGACAAATTTAGAGTGGTGTATATAAACGATGCCTTTGTAAATATAACGGGTTTTTCTGAAGAGAGAGTATTAGGAAAGAGGCTCAAATTTTCAAATATTCCGTATGAGCACGATGATGAAAGAGATATGTACGATGTATTACTTTCGAGGGGAAATTGGAAAGGCGAGATTAGACAGCGAAGAAAGAATGGAGAAACTTATCTTCAAAAAATTAGTTTGGCTAGGATAGAAGAGGATGATGGAACAAAATATATAGGAATATTTGAAGATGCAACGGCATTAGAGCGTGCTGAAAAGAACATAGATTATTTGAGAAATCATGACTCTATAACAGAATTGCCTAGAAAAAACATATTTGTAGAATCATTAAATCAAATGATAATTAAAAATGCTCCCCAAAAACAGTTATTTAATGTAGTTATTGTGGGGCTAGATAATTTCAGAATAATAAATGAAGCTATAGGACATAGTAGCGGAGATCAAGTGCTTAGACATATTGCAGAGCAGCTTAAAGCATTGCCAAATCATACTATATTGTCTAGAATAAGTGGAGACGAATTTGCCATGATAGTTGAGAGTAAAAGTTATGTATCTTTTGTAAAATGGATAAAACATTTGCAAGATAAGATAAAAGAGCCGTTAAGACTCGCTGGTACAACTGTTACTATGACTTGTAGCATGGGTATTTCGACATATCCTTTAGATGGTAATTCGAAAGAATCACTATTGAGGAAAGCTCAGATAGCGATGAATTATGTAAAAGAAAATGGTAAAAATGGATATAAATTTTATTCTGACGAAATAGAGAGTAATTCAAGTGACAGGTTAGAGCTTGCGACGTATCTTAGAATGGCACTTGATAAGAATGAATTTGTACTATACTATCAACCAATTGTGGACTTGAATACAGAGAAGATAGTGAGCGCTGAGGCTCTTATAAGATGGGAGCATCCAAAGGAAGGGTTAGTGTCTCCGAATAAATTTATTCCACTAGCAGAAGAGATGGGCATTATAAAAGACATAGGAACTTGGGTATTGCTTCAGGCTTGTAGAGATGGTAAGATATTAAATACTATCAGACCGAATTTATCTGTGGCGGTAAATGTTGCGGCAAATCAATTTGAAGAAGATATTTTACTGAAAAATGTCAAAGATGCGTGTTCTAAATACGAATTTGATTTAAATAATTTAGAGCTTGAAATTACAGAGCGAATGTTGGTTAAAGATCACGTGCACGCAGAAAATATTCTTCGTGAGTTGAAGGAACTTGGAGTGAGAGTAGCTATTGATGATTTTGGAACTGGATATTCTTCGCTAAACTACTTAAAATCATTTGCGGTTGATAAATTGAAGGTAGATAAATCATTTGTAGATCCAATTGAAGTGGGAAATGAGGATTTGATAGCTCCTGTTATAATACAATTAGCTAAGGGACTTAAACTGTCAGCAGTAGCAGAAGGTATAGAGACGAAAAAGCAAGCGGAGTATTTGAGAAGACAGAATTGTGAATATGGTCAAGGATATTATTATAGTAAACCAATACCGTTTGATGAGTTTATGAAACTTTTAAAAGAAAATGAAAATAGTTAGTGAAAATGAGAGCCTACATAGGCTCTCATTTTATTTTGTACAAAATATTTTCATATGCAGCTAATATATTTAATGTAAACAATTCTAATAAGTCTTTATCAGTTTCAGAAATGGATTCAGATCCTCTAAAGAATATGACATCAATTAATCCATGAGGATTTTTATAGCATTTAACAAAGCCATCATCTGAGCAATAACTATGATCGGTAGAAACTGCTTCTTCAAGTATTTTTTTGACTTCTTGGGTAAGAATAGCATCTGGATTAGACATATCTACAGATTCATATACCCCGGTACCTATAAATATACTTTGTTCTGATAATGTTTCTATCTGATTATATCTATTAATGTAAATAAAGGCATCAGATTGGTATAAAAGACCTGTTAGCTGTTCGAGTACTCCTCTTGAAAACTGTTCTAAAGACTCGTATTCGAAAAATTTAGTAGATGCCAAAATTATCTTCTTAAGTGCTTTTTTGGTATCGCTTATAGTTTTTAAATCTCTATATGCCCTTAGGGAAGAAATCATACTTGTATAAAGTTTTTCTGACGTAAGCTCGACTTTTGTTTTGTAGTCATTTATATCGTATTTCGATATTATTTCTCGTTCTGGAGAATGACCCGGCATACCGGTTCTGAGAATAATCCTAGTAAGTCGATTGTCTAATTCATTTCTTATAAAATCTACTATTCTAAGTCCAGAATCATCATGTTCCATTACAACATCAAGTAAAATAACGGATATTTCTAAATCACTTTCGAGATAGTCACGAGCTTCCTTTTCATTTCGTGCACTTATAAAGTTGAAGCCTCGATCTTCAAATTTTACATCTTCTAGTACTAGCTTTGTAACGCTATGAACCGTTTCTTCGTCGTCTACAATCAATATATTCCAGTAATTGCTATTATCTTCATTTGCTAAAATTTCATCTTCTTCATCCTCGGCAAAGAATAAAAAATCATCATTCATATCAAGACCTCCTCTGTATGAAATACTTTTACCCGAAAAAAGAGAATATTCACATACAATATAGCTTAATAACTTAGCAGCCTAACAGCTTGGTAGCTTAGAGAAATCTAATTGAGTAAAAAGATTTTAAATAAGCAATAAAAAAGCACCCGGCTCCCAATCATTATCAAATGTTTGGAGTCGAGTGCTATTTTTCTCGTAAAACTTAGAATTAAGAAAAAATTATTTAACTTTGTATCGATACAGTTTTATCGTTAAGGATGGTTCGTTGTATTCTACTTCAGCTTTGTCGACCATCATGCCTATAAGACAAAGTTCGGAATCGCAGTCGCATTCTCCAGCAAGTTCCCAATAATATTCTTCCATTTCCAGTTGTCTTCCAGAGTTCAAAAGTTCTGCTAGATGAACAACACGTTCTTCTGTAAAATCAATGTTGTCAACGACCACTTTGACTTTAAAGTAGTCCGGACGGTCTTTTATTGAGATCGTCATATCGTGTGACTTGCGTTGAAAACAAAAAGTAATCAACTCATCTACGATTTTAGATAGCTTTTTTATTTCATGTTTCATAGTCACTAATCTCCTTTTTTAAATGCATCGATGACAGGTACAAAAATAGAAGCGACAATACCTCCTGCAAAGCCATTGTTATAAAGATTTACTCCACCGTGCAAATACCCAACATTCATAACTACGGATGTGTGGATAAAACCTGCTATTAAACCGGCCCACCACCCATGCACACCGGCTATGGGTGCCAATGTAGTTGCGAAAAGTCCGGTTATGACCATTGCAACAGAATCCATAGGCCATATATTAGTAAGTGCAGCGATAAAGACTCCAACCATTACTGGTATCGAATTTTTCGGATGATTACCAAATGCAGAAAAGCCACACAGTGTTAGCAATCCAGCTATTACAGCGCCGTTAAAGGAACCACCTATCAAATAGACAAAAGCCATTCCGATTAATCCCATGATACCCATGTTGATAAGAGTTAATCCCAAACCAGTAAGGAAAACAAAGTCTGTTATTAGACGACCAGAATAATGTAAAAGATCTTTATATCCTCTAAAAGATTTTTCATTTAGTCGAAAACCAACAAAAATCATTGATAAAAATAACAAAAGCATTATGCCTGCCAATGTATTGTGATAATGAGTCGATAAAACTTGTCGCGTCGTTACATTATACCCGTAACCTCTGAATAAAGCAATAACAACTGTTCCGATAATTCCAGAAGTCAAACCTACATTATATATATTGAATCCATCATGCATCTTGACCATGTGAGCAGATAGAACAGGCATAAAGAAACCAACAGAAACTCCAGCCAAAAGACTTATCAATAAATTTGCAGTAGTAGACAATTCAAAAAGGTAATAAACTTCAGTTACTAGTGGTGAAAGACTAGTTGCAAATATAGTTATTATAAAAACTCGACCGAAAGACTCCTCTTGATATCTAGCATATAGGAAACCTCCTAAATATATTGGTATTACATTTACTATATTATTGCCAAAAAAAGCGAAACCAGTAATAATCCAAAGTCCAGCAATGAAGAAACCATTGATTTTCAACTTTAACTTTCGCATGCAGATATAATTAAAAAACATCAATAGTCCAGAATTTACTAGTGTTGCACCAAGACCTCCTACTTCTAAATAATCAGTTATGAGAACATCGGATGATCTCACGATATCGATTAAGCCATGATAAATATTGATTGGCGAATCAACGAAGAAAGCTAATATCATAGCACACATAGCGCAACCTAAGAAAAAACGACCAGCTAGATATTCCTGCTTTTCATTTAGTTTTCGTATTCGCAAAATACTTTCCACGAAAAAAACCTCCTTATATAAAATCTATTTTAAATGTAGTATTGTATTCATTATACGCTATTTTTTTACCTTGAGTCTATTAAATACCAAAGAAATGTTGTTTAAAAAAGTTAAAAATAAAATGTGAAAAAAAACACAAACTTCAAATTATCTCATAGAATATAGAATTTGACAAGTGGTAGCCTTCGTAATAAAATTAAGCTGTTAATCTAGTAGGTTATATTTAGAAATGGGGTAAAGGTATGGAATATGCGAGTATAAATAAGATAATTCCATTTAGTTCGGTGGATGGACCAGGAAATAGAACTGCATTGTTTTTTCAAAGTTGTAATTTCAATTGTAAGTATTGCCATAATCCAGAGACGATAAATGTGTGCGTGAATTGCGGTAAGTGTATTGATTATTGTAAGGTCGGAGCACTTAAAATGGAAAATAGGCAAGTAATTTGGAATGAAGAATTATGTGTGCAATGTGATGAGTGTATAAAAAATTGTCCTCATGACAGTACACCTAAGATATATCGTTGGTCTACGGATCAAGCTTTAGAAAGAATATTGGAGAATGAAAGTTTCATAAGTGGAATTACAGTATCAGGAGGCGAATGTACCCTTTCAGAAACATTCTTAGTTGAACTTTTTCAAAAGGTAAAGGAGCATAATTTGACGTGTTTTGTAGATAGCAATGGATATAAATCTTTTAAGCAAATGGAAAAACTGACAGAAGTGATGGATGCTGCAATGATAGATTTGAAAGCTTATGATGAGGCGCAGCACATAGAACTTACAGGAAAGACTAATAAAACAGTAATTGAAAATATTGAGTATCTAGCAAAGATAGGTAAATTGTATGAGATTAGAACAGTTGTAGTTCCAGGAGTTCTAGATAATAGTTATACAATTGATTTGGGAAGTAAACTTTTAGCGAAAATAAATCCTAAAATCAGATATAAACTAATAAAGTATAGATCTTTGGGAGTCAGAGAAGAACTTTTAGATAGTTATACTCCAAGTGATGACGATATGGATATGCTTAAAAAAATAGCTGAAAAAAATGGTTGCGAGAATGTTGTATTGGTATAGAGATAGGAGTGAAGTAATATGGATTTATCAAAGCTATACAAAGAAAAAAGAAAAAATCTATAGGGCTTAGCGAAGCAGAATGGGAATTATTAAAGAATGATGCAAAAAAGGCAGATGACAAAAGGGAAAGTGGTGATAAAAAATGACCCAAGAAATAAGGGATTTGCCAAGTTATTTTATAGCTGTTATACAATTATTTGCTTTTTTTAGAGTATTTAATTTCATATTATACAAACTAATTGGGAACAAGATAGGTTATAATAGAGAAAAGGAGTGGAGAAGAAATTTATTAATGGATCTTTATTTTAGCCTAATATATTTTGCAGCATTGATGACTAGCAAGTCCATTTGGATTTCTCTATTCTCAGCTTTTTTGGGAAGTGAATTAGTGGTAGGCATAGGAGAGGGTATTTATAAAAGGGAGAAAAAGGATGTGTGAAGTAAATGTTAGGAAGACAATCGGAACTTGATAAGCTTATAGAAGAAATCAAGGAAGGTTTGTGGTGCAGAGAAGGTACTTGTGAAGTTGCAGCAGAAGTTTTAAATGGGGAAAAAACTGATGCAGGAAGTACTTTTGTGAAAAAGACTACAGAAAACAGTAAAAATGTTCTGTCTAACTCAGAGAAAACTAGACTTGAAAAACTAAAGAAAATAGGTATATTTAAATGTTGTAATGAAGGATACTACTTTTTCGAACAAGGAACGCCAGGAGAATCGATGTTTGTTATATTAAAAGGAAAAGTTAGTATATGGGTGAAAAATAACAATAAGAGGAATCAATACATTACAACACTTAGACCTGGTGATTTTTTTGGAGAAATGTCGTTATTGGAGAAAATGCCTAGGAGTGCATCGGCATTAGCAGAAGATGATTGCTTAGTGGTAGAAATATATGATAGACATTTTCAAGATTTTTTAGAGATGAGTCCTGATTTTTCATATAAAATGCTAAAAAGTTTGAGTAAGAGATTGAGAAGAACTAATGAATTACTATAAATGATAATAAAAATTGAGACAGAGGTGGAAAACGTGTATTATTTTGATTATTCAGCAACGAGTTATCCAAAACCAAAGAGAGTTGTTGACAAAATGGTTGAGGTCATAACAGAATATGGTGCAAATCCAGGACGTTCTGGTCACAGATTAGCACTAGAAGCAGGTCGTGGTATTTATGAAACTAGAGAGAGACTTGCAAATTTTATTGGTGCGAAGAATCCTATGGATATAGTTATTACTAGAAATGCAACAGCTTCTTTAAATTTGGCTATAAAAGGATTATTAAAAAAAGGAGATCATGTTATAACGACAACTATGGAACATAATTCTGTTTTGCGCCCCATAATGAAGCTCAAAGATAGTGGGATTGTAGAAGCTACTATTTTAGAAGCTGATGAAAAGGGTCATATTGACTTAGAGGAGCTTAAATCATCAATAAAGAATAATACAAAATTGGTTGTTACCACGCATGCATCAAATGTTATGGGAACTATTTTTCCTATAGAGAGCATATCGAAAATAGTACACGAAAAAGATGTACTTTATTTAGTTGATGCAGCACAATCAGCAGGATATTTAGCTATTGATGTAGAAAAAATGGATATAGACCTTCTTGCAATGACGGGGCATAAGAGCTTATTAGGGCCTCAAGGGACAGGAGCACTTTATATTCGAGAGGGAATTATATTAGATAGTATAGAAGAAGGTGGTACTGGTAGTAAATCTTATGAATTTACTCAGCCAGAGATTTATCCAGATAAATTTGAAAGTGGAACACCTAATACACCGGGAATAATAGCATTGGGCGAAGGGCTTAAATATATAGAAGAGATAGGACTAGAAAAAATTGCTAATCATAAATGGGAGATGACAAAGCGGTTTCTACAGGGAATAAAGGATGTAGAGGGGATTAAAGTTTATGGTCCTGACTTATCGGAAAAAAGAGCTCCAGTTGTACCTATAAATATAGGCGAAGAAGATTCATCCTCAATAAGCTATATATTAGATGATGAATTTGACATAGCTACAAGACCTGGATTACATTGTGCACCACTAGCACATAAAAGCATTGGAACATTTGAGCAAGGCGTCGTAAGATTCAGTTTTGGACATGGGACTACAGCTGAAGAAATAGATTATGCTATAGATGTATTGAAGCAAATTGCGGAGAATTATAATCAAAATTTGGAGGAACAATTATGATGACATATGTATATGTTTTGGGAGTTGTTTCGTTAATTTTATTTATTTTACTTATAATTGCTTTAAAGAAAATTTCAAAAGTAGAGAAGAAGTATGAAAAACTTATAGAGAATACTAATGGAGAGTCATTAGATGAAGTAATTATAAATAACAAAGAGGATATCGCTAATTTAAAACTTGAAGTCAGGGATTCTAGGTCATATGAAAAGAAACTACAGGTGCAACTAGATGGTAGTATTCAAAGAATAGGTTTTAAACGCTACAATGCATTTGACGACATGGGAAGCAATATGAGTTTCTCGACAGCGCTATTAAATGAGGTGGGCGATGGGATAATATTGTCTAGCTTGTATGGGCGAGATGGATGTAGTATGTATGGAAAATCCATTGAAAAGGGAAAATCTAGTTATTTGCTATCAGATGAAGAGAATGAAGTACTAAAACAAGCTATGAGTAAATAGAAGAGGATAGGGGTTTTATTGATAAGTAAATTTGTCGATAAAACCTTTTTTATTTGATGTTTTTGAACTCAAGGAGAAACGTCAGAAAATTTAGAAGTAACTTTCTTTTAAGTATAGTGTTGACATGAAAGATTAATCCTGCTATACTAGGTTTTGTCGTCAGGCAACACCGATGACAAACTTGCTTTAAACATTCAAATCAAGCGAAAAACTTTTGGATAAAAACTTGAAAAAAGTACTTGAAAAAAATGGTTAAAGTTGCTATAATAAAAAAGTCGCTGAGGCGGATTGCTTGAAAAAAGAAATTAAAAAAACTTCTTGACAAACAAGCTGCTGGGTGATAAAATCGTAAGAGTCGACAGCGAAGAGCTGGAGGCGAAAAACGACCTTTGAAAATTGGATAGTGAGATAAATTTCGTTTCATTTATATATGAAACGAGCAACCAAAATGTCACAAAATTTTGTGACAATGCGACTTTTAGTCGCAACGAATT
Organism: Tissierellales bacterium; assembly: GCA_025210965.1. NCBI lineage: Bacteria > Bacillati > Bacillota > Tissierellia > Tissierellales > Tissierellales bacterium. The sequence goes on along the minus strand of JAOAQY010000019.1, from coordinate 100 downwards.
AACATAAAAACATTTTTGTTTTTACGTCAATTACGTCAGTTTTGACTGATGCTTAATTAAACTTTTATATTGAGAGTTTGATCCTGGCTCAGGACGAACG
>JAOAQY010000018.1 GCA_025210965.1 Tissierellales bacterium | reverse complement strand
TTTATAGGAGCAGGTTTTTCAAAAGAAGTGCTCTCAGATAAGATAAATACAGATGTGATGAATTGGGAAGGATTGCTTAGAGAAGTTGGAAATAGTTATGGTGTAAGCACTGATTCTATATTTTATAAAAATCATTCGTATCCTGAAATAGCAACGTATATGACTAGAGAAATAGCGAAAAATAGAGAGTGTAGCGTAAAGAAGGCAGAGCTCTTATTAAAAAATAGGATTTGTGATTTAACTGACTGGCATCCTAAAAAACAAACTGCGGAATTTTTTAGGGAGCTCATACTGGAATTAGATCCTAAATGGATAATAACTACGAATTATGATACTGTGCTTGAAAGCATATTAGGGGAGAGAGCTATTTCGCTTACCCCAAATGATGTATTTGTAGAACCTAAGGGGACTATACCTATATATCATTTGCATGGAATAAGACATGATCCAGAGTCTATTGTTATTACTCAAGAAGATTACATACCATTATTTAGACCGATGGAGTATAGGCAGACAAAACTTTCGCTTCTATTTAGAGAGAGTACAACAGTTTGTATAGGATATGGCCTAGGAGATATAAATGTTCAAACGGCTATAGATTGGTCGACTAGCCTATTTAGATTGGAATCGAAAAAGAAAATTCCAAATTCTATAATACAATTTTATTATTCAAAAGAAGCCAAAAGAGAAGTATATGAAAATCAGCAGGGACATATGATATTTGAGATAAATGATATAAGAAGTGAATTAAGAGAAACTCAAAATAAAATTCAAGAAAAGAAGAGAGATATAGAGAGTATATGCTCGAATAGAAAAATCATAAAAGAAGAATTTCTCGAAAAATATGATTATAGAAATTTTGAAGAGTTGATACTTAAGCCACATTATAGAAAGCTTCATTTTGTAGAATTTCCATGGGAGGATCAAGCTTTAGTTAGTAGTATGCTGGATTTTTTGGAGAGGTTTTTCGGCTATATACGCAAGAATAATTGTGAGGATGAGGCATATGATATCATATTTGAAATAGGAACCCAGATACTTACAATCAGACGACTTTCAGAAATTCCAGTGCTATATACTACATTTTGGACCAGGGTTTTCATAAATTTGGCAGAAAATAAAAAGAGCATTTTACCAGAACATTTTGCAAATGACAGCAAAATATTTAGTGAAAATGCACAGATTATAAACGATAATATTGAATTAGTTAGATGATGAATTTTCTTGATTGTTTAGATTTTCTATCATTTCGTTTCTTGGATTGCCTTCAGTACTTTCTATTATAGTACCATTTTTAGGAAGTTCGAAGGCGTCGCTTTTAAAACTAGGGTTTAGTATGAAATCTTCGACTTGCATTTCACTTGTAGGTTTTAGATTGCCTTCATTATCCATTTGGCTTTCACGTTTTACGAACAGAAAACCAGTTACAGGGTCTATATAGTTTTCTATAACAACAGAATTCATTCGTTTGTAATAGTATATATATATTTTGTCATCTATTTTTTCCCATGAAATTTTATCAGGGTCATATATAGAGGGGTCGAATTCTAAAAGAGTTCCGATAGCTCCTAAATAGCTGTATTTAGGTTGCCCTTCTAATATGAAATCAGGTCTTTTTTCTATTTCAGGTGAATCTGTAAATATTTCATATGCGTAAAGTGCATTGTCGTCAAATTTGTAGAGGGAGACTGCTCTGATATCATTTGAGAGATGAAGTGGGTACTCGTGTCTGAAATCTCCGTCTTTGTAGCTTACATATTCATACATGACATTATTTCTAGTAAATTTCTTAGTTTTTAAAGTCATACTATACGAATTTCTAGATGAAGTTTCTACAGCTAAATCAAATAGTTTTTCTGTTAGAGCTCTTTTAAGAGCTGTTTTTTCGGGTGAAAAATTTTCTATGAAGTCTGAAAAACTATAGTTTTTGAATTTGTTTGGAGATTTATCAGAGGTAGAATCATCTAGTGATTCGCCATAATCGCTTGCAGAGAAACTACTGTTGAATTCTCCAGGGACATCGGTTTTCGGATTAGTTTCCGATACTGCGATGTCTTTTTTTACTTCATTCTGTAAGCTTGATTTTTCAGTATTGTTACTATTTTGACATGCAGATAGTAGCAATGATAATAGCAATAAGCATAGTAATTTATTTAAATTTGTTTTTTTATACAATTTTTTACCTCCGTTTTCAATCTATTGTTCTAAGACTTCGCTAAATTTTTCCACATCAAACTCGTCGGATTCAAATACAGGTTCGAAAGAAATATCTATAACTTCTGCTTCAATAGCAACAATTGTTTTATCTTCGTCTATTTTACTCTCACGTCTTAGCATTGAAAAACCAGTAGTAGGATCAATATAGTTTTCTATTATAGTTGAATCTAGCTTCTTGTAAAGATAGAGCATTTTTTTGTCATCTAAATATTTCCACTCAATCTTATCGGGCTCTAGTAGAGAATAGTCAAGTTCTAACATAGTGCCTAAAGAGCCGGGATATGTTTGTTCAGGTGATTTATTTTCGATTTCATTATCCCATTTTTGAATTTTGGGCATCTTCATTTCTTTGTTATAGTAATATAATGAATTGTCAT
>JAOAQY010000017.1 GCA_025210965.1 Tissierellales bacterium | reverse complement strand
GTCAAAAAACTTCTACTCAGTTATAGTTATCCTGGTAATATACGTGAACTTAAAAACATAATAGAACGATTAGTTGTTCTTTCAGATGATGGTTTTCTAAAATATGAAGATTTACCTCTTTTGGACTTAGAGTCTCATGCAGATGACGATAAAACTTCTCAAGGTGATCTTACAAAAACGCTAAAAGAACTCAGAACGGAAACTGAAATTGCTCATATAAAAGAAGTTCTCGCATCAACGGGGCAAAATATAACCCATGCAGCTGAAATTTTAGGCATTAGCAGAAGACAGCTGAGCAATAAAATCAATGAGTATGGGCTAAATGATAGGTAGTTTTTATTTTGTCCCCCCTCCCTTCAATAATTAAATTTGCATTTGTCACTGTATTTTATCTATTTTGGGGAAATATTTATACTCAAATTTGTGATTATAAAAGTTCTACATTCATGTAGGGCTTTTTTATTTTAGTTTTCACAATTTACTTTGATAAATTTTTTGCAAGCTTTGATATTTTTTTTGCAATGTGTGAAGAGAATTTCGGGGTAAGGAAATCCTTTTCTCGATTTTTTATTTCGTTTTATTTTTGTCAAACATTGATTATCACTTGTTTTTAGCGCTTTGTTGCATTTTATTCATATTTGGCACGCTTTTTGCTTTAGTTATAGACAGCGGCAATATTGAATAAAATGGAGGGGTATTATGCAAAAAGAAAGAAAAGATTTTATAGTAGTAGGCGCGGCACTTTTTGCTATGTTTTTCGGTGCGGGAAATCTTATATTTCCACCTGCACTTGGACTAGCTTCAGGCAATCATTGGTTTTCATGTTTTTTAGGTTTTTTCCTTACTGGAATTGTATTACCTGTTATGGGAGTTTTGACAGTTTCTAAGATCGGGGGAAGTATTGATGTAATGGGCAACAAGGTTGGCTACCATTTCAGTAAAGTAATGACTTTATTAGTTGTTTTGGCAATCGGTCCACTATTGGCCATCCCTAGGACTGGTGCGACTGTGTTTGAAATCGGTGTACAACCAACATTTCCAAACGTAAGCCCGATTTTAGTTTCTATAATATATTTTGGAATCACTCTAGCCTTTGTAATGAAACCATCTGGTATAGTTGATAAAATTGGTAAGATTTTAACACCTATATTGTTGGTAGTTATTTCAACAATCATTATAAAAGGTATTTTCTTCCCCATAGGTACACCTATTTCCACAGATATGGCTGTACCTTTTGCAAGCGGATTTACTGAGGGCTATCAAACAATGGACGCTTTAGGCGCAGTACTTCTTGGAAGTATTGTTCTATTGGCCCTTAAAGATAAAGGATATAAAGACCACAAAACTCAATTAAAAATGGCTACAAAGGCTGGTTTATTAGCAGGTGCAGGTTTGGCATTCGTATACGGGGGGCTTTTGTATCTTGGTGCTACTGGTAGCGGAACATTTGAAGCTGGTCTTGATAAAACTTCACTTATAATGGCTATTGCAACATCTATCCTAGGCTCTGCTGGACAAGGAGCTCTAAGTGTAGTAGTATCTGCAGCTTGTTTAACAACATCTATTGGATTAACTGCTGTGTGCGGTGAGGCTTTTGTGAAATTATTTAATAATAAAATTTCTTACAAAGCAACAGTTATTGGAACTACACTTTTTAGCGCAACAATGTCTGTAATTGGTGTTGAAGCTATAGTGGGACTTGCTGTTCCTATTTTGACTATAGTTTATCCACTTGTTATCATATTGATTGGAATGAATTTCTTCGGCGATAAAATCAAGAACAATGCATTCTACATCGGTGCTGTTGCAGGTGCACTACCAATAAGTTTGATCGATGCATTCAAAGACATGGGTATTTTCAAGGCAATTGGAATAGAAGAAGCTTATAACTTAACTCAGCATCTTCCATTCGCAGCTCACGGTTTTGCTTGGGTTGTGCCAGCTATAGTTTGTTCTGTAGCTCTAGGCCTTGTTTGGAATAAAAACAAAGCAACTAGCGACGATATGGCTTATGGATTTGATGCAGCTGTCATTGGCGAGAATTAATACTATAAAAAAGATCACTAGATTTTCCATCTAGTGATCTTTTTATATATATTCGTTATTTGATATCTCTAATTGTTAATTATAGTTTCTTCATTAGTCATTGGTTTTTCTTTTACTTCCAAAAGTTCTCCTCTAACTACCATTCTAACTGTTTTTCCGTTTACATAGTCACATGTTAGAAGTGTTATTTCTTTCTTGTCATAGTCATGACCAACAACCCATACTTCATCTTTTTTTGCTTTAAATGTTTTTGTTACTACATAAGTATAGATTTTGTTGTCTCCTTCAACTATGATTTTGTGATCTTTCTTAACTTCACCTAATCTGTTAAAGTTCTTACCGTATGTCTTTATATTACGGTGGTTTGCTATTGAAAGATTTCCACTTGCTCCTAATACATAATTGGTATCAATCATAGAAGCTCCTAAGTTAAGGTTCTCTTTCGTTGCGCCTCTTCTTATAGTTTGCTTAAACTTTATTACTGGAATCTGTAATATTCCCACTATAGGATTCTTCGGCTTATTTATCAATTCATTTTGCTCATTTTTCTTGTTCTCGACTAAGGTTAACTCTTTACTTGTACTTTCTCTATAGGCAACTATTTCTGACTCATGTCTTTCAGCGTCCAATTTTGGATCTATTTGATTTTCGTCAATAGCACCTGTCTGTGGTAATTCGATTATACCTTCTGGTATTATCAATTCTTCTTTTGTCTTTGGCTTTTTAATATCCGGTTTTGGATCTAGTTTTGGCTCTGATTTTTCAATCTTATTGTAACCAAAATTTGCTAATTTATAGTGCTCCCCAGCACTTAAAACTACAGTATGTGCATTGTCTTTTATGCTATCAGGATCGCTTACTAGAGTATAGTCCATGAGTTCCCCAACTTTCATTACATCTACTCTGTATGTTCCCGCTGCTAAGTTTGAAAATATATAATTTCCCTCAGCATTAGTTCTAGTTCTTCCGATATCCGTATAATTTCCTGTTTGTGCATTTTGCTTCAATAGCACTAATGTCACTCCAGCAAAACCAGTTTCATTTATATCTCTTATCCCATTCTCATTTTCATCATGCCATACATACTCTTCTATAGTCGCACTTATATCCTGCGGCTTTGGTTTCGGAACATTAGGTCTTGGGTTAGGTTTTGGATCTGGCTTTGGTTTTGGTGGTTCTGGTTTCGGTTCTGGTTTCGGTTCCGGCTTAGGCTCTGGCTTTGGACGAGGTCTAGGTTTTTTCTTCTTTGGTTTAGATTCTTTAGGTTCTTTATCGTAACCAAAGTTTGCTTTTCTATACTTCTCGTTAGCCTCAAGTTCTACAACATGCCTATGATCCTTTTTAGAATCTGGATCACTTACTAAATCGAATCCATCTAGTTCATCATCTCTTTTATCTACTTCAACTTTATACGTTCCTGGTGCTAGTTTTTCAAATAAATAATATCCATCTGAATCTGTCTCTGTAGTCAAATGTAATTCATAATCATCACTATCTTTATCTAACAAGTATAGTCTGATTTCTACGTCTTCAAATCCTGATTCTTTAGAATCTCTTTTTCCATCTGAATCTTTGTCATACCAAATATACTCACCAATAGATGCATTAAGCTTTTGAGGTTTTGGCTCAGGATCTGGATCTGGCTTCGGTGGCTCTGGTTTCGGCTTTGGATCCGCCTTCTTTTTATATCCAAAGTTTGCTAGCATATAACTCTGTGCTCTAGATAATCTCACCTGATGCTTTCCATCCTCTATTGAATCTGGATCACTTACTAACTTGTAATTTTCGAGTACATCGCTATCTAGTATCTCTACTCTATATTCTCCTGCTTTCAATCCTGAAAACTCATAATTACCTTGTTTATCTGTTTTTGTTTGAGCTTTCAAAACATATGTCCCTGCAGTGTTTTTTATATAAAGACCAATATTCACATCTGCTAAAACACTCTCATCATTGTCTTTCATTCCATTCTCATTTTCATCTACCCAAACAAATTTACCGATTTTAGCTGTTGATGGATCTGGCTCTGGCTCTGGTTTCGGCTTTGGTGGTTCTGGCTTTGGATCAGGATCTACCTCATCTTTATTGTATCCAAAGTTTGCTAACATATATGCTTCATCTATTCCCAAATCTACTTGATGTTCATTGTCCATATTTATATCTGGATCACTTACCAATCTATAATCGTCCAATACTCCAGTTTTGACTACTTCAACTTTGTATTTTCCTGAATGTAATCCATCAAATTCATAGTATCCATTACTATCCGTTGTAGTTCTTTGCTTTTCAACATAGTCTCCTGATAATGAATCCCATGAATATAATATGAGTTCCACTCCCTCGAATGGAGTTTCATCAGCAGTTCTTATTCCATCTTCGTTTTTGTCTCTCCAAACGTATCTACCAATTTCACTTGAAACTACATCTGTTCTAACTCTTTTAGATTGAACCACAATGTCTCTCACCGTATCACTATATCCTGGTGTTTGATGTGTATAGTAGTTCCCTTCAACATTCATACTTGGTAACAATCCCAATCTGATTCTTTGATTTACTGTGTTACCAGGAAGATTTGCTCTATCAAATCTAATTGCCGTAATTCCCATTTTGTGAATAGCTGGATTATAACTCTCCCAAGCAATATTTCCTGTGTCTTGAAGCTGCATTAATGAAGAAAAATCTTTATCAGATACATCTTCTGTAGTAACATAAAGTGACTCTCCATTTTCAGCCGTAAAGCTTTCTAGAGAATAATCACCATCAAAACTTGAAGCTTCACTAATTGGTGTCTTTGCCATGAATATTAAGTCATTAATAGGTTCTTTTTGGAAATTTGAATAATATATATTGAAACCAAATGGTTCCCCAATTTCAACTACATCTTTTTCTACTTCCTCTCTGATTCCCCATGCATTGTTATTTGTAACTTCAAGAGTTGCAATACTAGTTCTTTTTTCAACACCACTAACATCTAGTGGAGATGAAATAACCACTTCATTTTCTATTGTCTCTTTGTCTGGTGTATTTTCAGATACTCTTGTATCATAAACCAGTAATTTACTCAAGTCATTAACTGGGCAATTCGGAATTTCCCAAGTTATTTCGGTCTCTCCACCAGCTAACTTCTTTATTGTCTCATTATCTATTTCTTCACCATCTAATGTAGCACTATTTGGAATATATTCCATAAAGCTTGATTTTATAGTATCAACTATTTTAACATCTGCCTCAACTACTTCTTTTCCAAGTCCTGCATCTGTAGATAATGTAAAGTTTAATCTATATGAAACCTCTACTGGATCTGAATTCTTTATTGAAATTTGACCTGTTTCCTCTAGTGAATCGTCAAATAGCTTTTTGATTCTAGCATATGCTTTTGTTATAGTCAGTCTGTCACCATAACCTGCATGATTGTTTATATCTGCTTCATAAGTACTTGTTCTCCAATCACCGGCATTTACATTTTCTGCTTTTCCAGCAACATAGACCGGCAAAATGTCGCCTATCTCTACCATATCCGCTTTAGTTCTATAGTATAGCACCAATCTTGCTGAAGTATTTCCCTTTAAATTTATTCCATCTTTTGCTCTAGCTCTCACCATTGTTATATTTCTGCCATCAGCTAATGCTAAATCATAGTCTGCATACCATGCATCTGCATCTTCTGCTGTTCTCATCTCTTCAAATGAATTTAGTGACCCAACTCCATATTCAATAATCCAATTTTGGGCGTCTTCTTCTGTGCCGCCATTTATAGAAAATTCATACGGATTAGTTTTCCCATCTGGAACAATTAGGTCAACCTTATTTC
>JAOAQY010000016.1 GCA_025210965.1 Tissierellales bacterium | reverse complement strand
TGTCAAGGGTGGCGCAAGGTAAAAAATTATATAAGGGAGTGAACCATTTGAACAATCAAGCGAAACAAAGTAATAATATGGTATTCTATTTATCACTAGTATTGACACTAGTAATTACAGCTATAGCTGCAATTTTTCCAGATCAATTTGGTGAATTTGCTCAAAATGCATTAACAGCTATTTCGACTAATTTCAGTTGGGCATATTTGTTATCTATGTTCATATTTGTAGTATTTGCATTGGGGTTAGCGTTTAGTAAGTATGGTAAGATTAAATTAGGCCCAGATGACTCTAAACCAGAATTTAGTAATTCTTCATGGTTTGGTATGTTATTTGGAGCTGGTATGGGTATCGGTCTTGTATTCTGGGGCGTTGCGGAGCCTATTTCGCATTTTGTTGCTACAAATACAGGATTTGAACCAGGGTCAGTTGAAGCAGCGAACTTTGCTATGAAAGCATCGTTTAAGCACTGGGGATTTCACCCATGGGCTAACTACTCTATCATTGGTTTGGCATTAGCTTATTTCCAATTTAGAAAGGGTAAGCCTGCTTTAATCAGTAGTATATTTACACCGTTGATCGGCGAGAAGGGTGTAAATGGACCTATTGGAAAATTGATTGATATTTTTGCTGTATTTGCTACAGTAGCTGGTGTTGCTACATCATTAGGTATGGGAACACTTCAAATCAACAGTGGTTTTGAACAAGTATTTGGAGCACCAAATACTAAAGTTACTCAAATAGCTATCATTGCTGTAATAACTGTAATATTCATTTGGACTGCTGTAAGTGGTATAGATAAGGGAATCAAAGCATTAGGTGATATCAACTTGGTATTAGCTGGTGGACTTTTGGTATTAACATTTATCGTTGGACCTAAACTTCAAATTGTTCAGAATTTCACAAATGGTTTTGGTTTGTACTTAAATGACTTTATACATGATAGTTTACATGTGGAAGCATTTGGAGACAATAGCTGGGTAAATGGATGGACTGTATTTTACTGGGCATGGTGGATTGCATGGGCACCATTCGTAGGATCGTTTATTGCTAGAATTTCTAAGGGAAGAACAATCCGTGAATTTGTTGGTGGCGTTATCGCAGCTCCAGCGTTAGCTTCAGTTGTTTGGTTCTCAGTATTCGGAACGTTGGGACTGAATTTGAAAGACGAAATTGGTATGGAAGGTTTGACTGCAATTAAAGCAGTTCCAGAAGTTGGATTATTTGAGACATTAGGTCATTATCCATTAGGTACTGTGTTGTCAATTGTTACAATCGTTCTATTATGTACTTTCTTTGTTACTTCGGCGAACTCGGCAACATTCGTATTAGGTATGTTAAGTTCAGAAGGGGATTTAAATCCTTCAAATGGGAAAAAGATTCTTTGGGGTCTTGTACAATCAGGTTTGGCAACAGCATTGTTGTTATCAGGTGGTTTAGGAGCGCTTCAAACAATCTCAGTAGTTGCGGCATTCCCATTTATCGTAATCATGCTTGCAGCTTGTGTGGCATTGATTAAGGGATTAAAGACCGAAAATATTTAATTTGTAGAAAAGAGGTTGTAAAATGGAAAATTTGTATGATGTAGTTATTATCGGTGCAGGTCCAGCTGGTTTAGCAGCAGGTCTTTACGGAGCACGTGCTAAAATGAAAACTCTAATTATTGAAAAGAACAAAGCTGGTGGACAGATTGTTATTACTGATGAAGTAGCAAACTACCCAGGTTCTATTCAAGATGCAACAGGTCCATCATTAATCGCTAGAATGATCGAGCAATGTGATGAGTTTGGTGCAGAAAGAATTAAAGCTACTGTAACATCAGTAGAAGAAGACGGTAAGTACAAGCTTGTAAAAACTAATGATGGTGACTACAAAGCTAAAACAGTTATCGTTGCAACAGGTGCATCTCCAAGAAAATTAGGAGCTCCTGGTGAAGATGAATTAACTGGTAAAGGTGTATCTTATTGTGCAACTTGTGATGCTAGTTTCTTCGAAGATTTTGAAGTTTTCGCAATTGGTGGTGGAGACACTGCTGTTGAAGAAGCTATGTTCTTAACTAAATTTGCTAGAAAAGTAACTTTAGTACACAGACGTGATGAGCTTAGAGCTGCTAAGTCTATTCAAGAAAAAGCATTCAAGAACGAAAAATTGGAAATTATGTACAATTCAGTAGTTAAAGAAATCAAAGGAGACGGAATCTTGGAGTCAATCGTATTTGAGAACACTCAAACAGGTGAAACTCATGAAGTTGTAGCTCCAGAGGAAGATGGAACTATGGGATTATTTGTATTCGTTGGATACATTCCTGCTACATCTACATTTGATGGTTTCTTAAACCTTACTGATGGAAACTACATTGATGCTGATGAAACTACAAAGACAAATGTACCAGGTGTATTTGCGGCTGGAGACTGTCGTGCAAAAGCACTTCGTCAAGTTGTTACTGCAACTGCAGATGGAGCTATTGCTATTACTCACGCAGAGAAGTATATCTCAGAGCACTTTGAGTAAAATTTAATATAATTTAAAGAAAAGTTAATAATTATAAAGCACAAATTCCTTTCAAAATCATAGTTTTGGGAGGAATTTGTGCAGTTTAAAAATAAATAAAATTTAGGCTAGTTTTTGATGGGGTGTTTTGGTATACTAGAAGTGTTGATTGTATACGATGGGAAGTATACTCAAGAAACTAGTAATTTTAAGAGGTGAAGTCATGTATAAGATTGTAAAAAAAGAAACACTTAACCCAGATGTTGAGTTAATGATTGTTAAAGCACCTATGATTTCAAGAAATTGTCAACCAGGACAATTTGTAATTATCAGAGTAGAAGAAGAAGGCGAAAGAGTTCCTTTGACTATTGCTGATTTTGACCGTGAGGAAGAAACGGTTACGATTATTTATCAAACAGTAGGATATTCAACTAAGAAATTAGCAGCTTTTGAAGAAGGAGATTCTTTAGTTGATATTTTAGGTCCTTTAGGGGAGCCAGCTCCAATTGAAGGATACAAAAAAGTACTAGTAATTGGTGGTGGAGTTGGTATTGCTCCATTGTACCCACAAGCTAAGACTCTTAGTGAAAATGGAACTCAAGTTGATGTAATTTTGGGTGGACGTTCAGGAGCACATATCATAATGAAAGAGCGTTTTGAAAAAATTGCTCATAAATTAGGATATGCTACAAATGACGGTTCATTAGGAACAGAAGGATTTGTAACAGATGTATTAAAAGATTATATTCAAGAAGAAGATTACGATTTAGTTATAGCTATTGGTCCATTGATTATGATGAAAGCAGTAGTATCAATAACTAAAGAAGCTAACATAAAGACAAATGTTTCACTTAACCCAATCATGATTGATGGTACAGGAATGTGCGGTGGATGTCGTGTGACAGTTGGTGGAAAAACTAAATTTGCTTGTGTAGATGGTCCAGACTTTAATGGATTTGATGTTGATTTTGACGAAGCAATGTCTAGACAAGGAATTTACAAAGATCAGGAAGCAACACATACATGCAGAATGAAAGCTGCAGCTGAGAAGGAGGAAGCTTAATATGGCTAATATGGCACCTAACAAAACTCCAATCGCTGAATTGGATCCAAATGTAAGAAATAAAAATTTTGAAGAAGTAGTATTAGGATACACAGCAGAAGAAGCAATTGAAGAAGCAAAAAGATGTTTGAATTGTAAGCATAAGCCATGTGTAAGCGGTTGTCCTGTAAATGTTCCAATTCCGGAATTCATCGAAGCTGTTAGTCGTGGAGAATTTGAAGAAGCTTATCAAGTAATTACTAGAGAAAATGCTTTGCCAGCTATTTGTGGTCGTGTTTGTCCACAGGAAAACCAATGCGAAGGTAAATGTGTTCGTGGAATCAAAGGCGAGCCAGTAGCTGTTGGTAGACTTGAGCGTTTTGTTGCAGATTATCATGCAGCAAATTGTGAAGATAAATTTGATATAACAACAGACAAAAAAGGTAAAGCTGCAGTAATTGGTTCAGGTCCAGCTGGTCTTAGCTGTGCAGCTGAATTAGCTAAAAATGGTGTTGATGTAACAGTATTTGAAGCACTTCATGCTCCAGGTGGAGTTTTATCATACGGAATTCCAGAGTTTAGACTTCCAAAGAAATTGGTGTTAGACGAAGTGAAAAAACTGGAAAAAATGGGTGTAGATTTACAAACTAACGTATTAGTTGGTAGATCGATTACTATAGATCAACTTAAAGCAGATGGATATGATGCTATATTTATCGGTAGTGGAGCTGGATTGCCAAGATTTATGAATATTGATGGGGAAAACTTAAATGGTGTATACTCTGCGAATGAGTATCTTACAAGAGTTAACCTTATGAAAGCTTATAAAGAAGGTGCAGTTACTCCTATCAGACGTGGAGCTAATGTAGCAGTAATTGGCGGTGGAAACGTTGCTATGGATGCTGCTAGAACAGCTAAGCGATTAGGTGCAGAGCATGTTTACATTGTATATCGTAGAGGTGAGTCTGAGTTACCTGCAAGAGCAGAAGAAGTACATCACGCTAAAGAAGAAGGCATTGAGTTTAAATTATTGAACAATCCTACTAAAATCGTTGGTGAAGAACGTTTTGTAACTGGTATGGAGTGTATTCAGATGGAACTTGGTGAAGCTGATGAATCAGGAAGAAGACGTCCAGTAGCAGTTGATGGCAGTGAGTTTGTTTTAGATGTTGATACAGTAGTTATTGCTATTGGTCAAACTCCAAATCCACTAATCAAAAGTACAACAGCTAATTTAGACACTCATTCATGGGGTGGAATCATTGTTAATGAAGAAACAATGGCAACAACTCTTGATGGTGTTTACGCAGGTGGAGATGCTGTAACTGGTGCAGCTACAGTAATCAAAGCTATGGGAGCTGGTAAAAAAGCTGCCAAAGCTATCTTAGAGCAATTAGGATAGTATATATAATAAAAAAAGCTAGTCAGATTTGACTAGCTTTTTTTATTTACAATAATATATTTTATCAGAGAGTCATTGACCAAGAACTGTAAAATATGATATTCTTTAAGGGATGATTTTGAAAATAATTATTATAATGAGGAGATTGTTATGCAACTAGATTTTTTATTGAAACTTCAAGAGATTAGCACACCTTTTTTAAATTCTTTTTTTTCTAATATTACAAACTTAGGTCATGAGCTGTTTTACACTATTATTATTACAATTATTTTTTGGTGTTGCTCAAAGAGCCATGGTATTAGACTCGCAATAGCAGTTACATTGAACCTGATAATAAACACGGATGTTAAGGAATTTTTCAAAGCTGATAGACCATTTATAATGGATGATAGAATAAAACCCTTGTATATAGAATCTGCACCGGGATATTCGTTACCTAGTGGTCATACTCAGGTTGCTAGTAGTTTTTGGTTTTATACATCAATGATGATAAGAAAAAAATGGTATTCAATTTTGGCGATAGTAGCAACACTAATAGTTGGATTTTCTAGATTGTATTTGAGATTGCATTGGCCAATTGACGTACTAGTAGGACTTGTACTTGGAGTTGTTATAGTTTGGATATTAGAAATGATATTTAGAAAATTAAAACAACCTATTTACAGTTTATGGCTTACCATACTATATGCATTTGTCGTACCGATAGTGCTTGTTGGTTTATCTGGATTTGAAGAAGGTGCAGTAAAAGTAGGAACACTTTTATCAGGTCTTCTTTTTGGATACTTTATAGAATCTAAGTATATAGGATTTAAAGAAGATGCTACTATTGTAAAGCAAGTAGTTAAGGTAGTATTAGGTATAGCTGGCGTAATAATTATAAGATCGCTGATTAAAACTATTTTACCGGAGACATTAGTAGTAGATGGAATTAGATATTTTGTCATGGGTATGTGGATAACATTTATTGCGCCTTGGATTTTTGTTAAATTTAAATTAGCAGAGAAGAATATAGATAGTATGTTTTAATTGGAGAAAGATTATCAAAGCATAGGTAGCTATATAGTTTTCAAAAGCCAAAGTTTAATATGAAAAACACATGAGAATTAAATGAAATTTTAATTCTCATGTGTTTTTTTATTAGTCTTCTAATTTCTTTAAGTTATTAATTGTAAGTTCATCAGGTGTAATATAAATTGTATAATTATTTTCGTAAATAACCATACCAGGTTTTGCACTATTTGGCTTTTTTACATTTTTCTTGAGCGCATAGTCTATAGGCACAGTACTTGAATTTCTAGCTTTACTATAAAAAGCAGCTAACATAGCAGCCTCTTCTAGCGTACGATCTGGCAAGTCATCTAAATTAGATTTTATAATAACATGAGAACCTGGAATGTTTTTAGCGTGAAGCCACAAATCATCTTTTTCTGCAAATCTTAAAGTTAAATTATCATTTTGATAATTATTTTTTCCTACAAAAATATCAATACCATCACTAGAGACGTAGTGGTAGGGTTTAGATTTTGATTTATAGGTTTTCTTTTTATTAGATTTTGATTTTATTATTTTTTCAGCAGAAAGTTCTTCAAATATATCCTGAAGTTCATCTTTACTTTCGCATTGATCAATAGAAATTAGTACATTTTCTAAGTAATCTATAGTTGATTGTGTTTGAACTAATTGTTCTTCTAATAGAATATTGGCTGTTTTTAATTTACTATATTTCTTAAAGTATTTTTGAGCATTTTTTGCAGGTGAAAATCTTGGATCAAGTGGGATTGTTATCATTTCATTTGTATAGAAATTTAAACATTCAAGACTCTCATCTCCATTTTGGGCTAGATGTAGATTCGCAGTTATCAATTCGCCATATACACGATATTTATCACGTTTTTTAGCAGAATCCATATCTGCCAATAAGTTTGATTTTTTGTGTAGATTTCTGTCTAATTGTGTTTGAATTGTTTTTCTCAAATTAACAGATTTTTGCTTCAATCTTTCAAATAAATCTCGTTTTTTGTAAAATATCTCTATTACATCAGACATCGAATCGTAACTTATATTTTTTGAATCTCTGAATTGAGACAATTCTATACATGAGAATTCAAGAACTTTTTCCGTACTATCATCATATGCGATAGTAGGTTTAAAATAATTGCTATTTATAATGTTTTGAAGTCGTATAAGAGAAATGAATAGTGAATTTTTGAGCTTGGAATCTAACTCACCAATCATTAAATTTTCTGATATATATGCAGTTTTACATAGTTCTTTTGCAAGAACAGGACTGAGTCCTAGTATATTTTGATATAAGAATTTGTATACTAGAGATGACGCATTAGAATTTTTCAAAATGTCATTGAAATTTTCTTGTGATAATTCAAGTAAGCTTATTTTATCTTGAGCTGGTGGCAATTCATAAGTCATGCCTGGAAGAATTTGTCTCAAACGGCTCATATCTGGAGTAATTCTCTTTATAGAGTCCATTATTTTTCCAGATTCATTATTTACTAAAATTAAATTTGAGTGTTTACCCATTATTTCTACTATCAACCTTCTAATGACTTGATCACCAAGTTCATTGGTTGTTTGAATATCGATGTAAATTATACGCTCGAAATGTTCTTGTCTAATATCTACAATCCTTCCACCAGCTATATGCTTTCTAAGCAACATGCAGAACATAGGTGGAACCTGAGGATTAGTTTTTTGATCATGGAAAAAGTGAATGCGAGGATTGTTGCTACTTGCTGAAAGTAATAGTTTGAAATTTTCTCCAAAACCTCGCAAGTTAAATACTAATTCATCTTTTTCTGGTTGATATATTTTATCTATTTTACTATTTATTATTTTTTCTTTTAGTTCACAGGTTAAAGCTCTGAGAACGATACCATCTAAAGCCATTTTTTACCTCCTGAATGATTACATTAAAGTCATTATCGTCAATCAGTATATCATATTAGTTATAAAAGAAGTAGGGTGGAAACAAATTATACAAAATCAAATATTAATTTTTCGTAACAAACGCTGGAATTATTAAAAAGAAGTGTGATAGAATAGATAGGAAAGATGGTGAGGTGAGAAAATGGCTAAAAGTATGACTGGATTTGGAAGAGCAGAATTAGCAGAAGCACCATATAATTTGGTTATCGAGATGAAATCTGTAAATAATCGCTACAACGATATAATCATAAAACTCCCAAAGGCTTTAAAAAGTTTAGAAGAGGTTGCTAAGAAATTAATCAAAGAAGATATTAAGCGTGGTAGAGTAGAGGTTTTTGTCAATTATGAACAAGATGAGGCAGTGGGTTTAGAATTTAAACCAAATTTGGAAATTGCAAAAAAATACTATGCTGCAATAGAGAAGATAGCGCAAGAACTTGAATTGGAAGAAAAACCAAATTTAGATATGATAATAAATTATCCAGATTTGATTTCAGTTGAAAAAGAAGAAGCAAATGCAGAGATTTTAGAAAAATTATTTTTGAAAGGAATTTCTAATGCGACTAAAGAGCTTGTAGCAATGCGTGAACAAGAGGGAGAGGCTCTATGTCAAGATTTGATAGCTCGAAAGAGAATTTTAGAAGATTATTTAGAACAAATTATTGGTAGAACTCCTGAACTTGTTTTAGAACATAAGAAAAAGCTTAAAGAAAGAATAGAAGAACTATTAAGCGATGAATCTAATTTTGATGAGTCAAAGTTTGCAAACGAGGTAGCTTATTTTGCTGATAAATCGAACATAACAGAAGAGATTGTGAGATTGAGAAGTCACTTTGACCAATTGGAGAGTATTCTTTTGGAGGAAGGTTCGATTGGCAGAAAATTAGATTTCTTAATACAAGAGATGAATCGTGAGATCAATACGATTGGTTCAAAGGTTCAAGATTTAGAAGTTACAACATGTGTTATAGAGATAAAAAGCGAACTTGAAAAGATACGTGAACAAGTTCAAAATATTGAATAGTGGGGGTAAAATGAAGCTAATTAATATAGGATTTGGAAATGTGGTTTTAGCTGATCGAATAATAGCAATAGTTAGTCCTGAGTCTGCGCCGATTAAGAGAACTATACAGGAAGTTCGAGAGCGTGGTTTGTTAATAGATGCTACATACGGAAGAAGAACTCGAGCGGTTATATTTTCAGATAGTGGGCATGTCATTTTATCGGCTGTACAACCAGAAACAGTTGCCCACAGAATTGACATAGTAGAAAATCATGAGGGTAAGGAAGGAGAGCATTATGAGTAAAGGACTATTGATTGTGGTTTCTGGACCGTCTGGAGCAGGAAAAGGTACTATTTGTAAAGAGCTTTTAAAGCGAAGACCAGAGATTAATTTATCGGTATCAGCAACAACTAGGGATCCAAGAAATGGTGAATTAGAGGGAATTAATTATTTTTTTAAAGAGCGTGGAGAATTTGAGCGAATGCTTGAAGAAGATGCTTTTTTAGAACATGCAGAAGTTTACGGTAATTATTATGGAACACCAAAAGACTATGCAATGGAGAAGATAAATAGAGGAGAGGATATACTCTTAGAGATTGACATTCAAGGTGCTTTACAGGTAAAGGAAAAGTATCCAAATGGTGTATTTATTTTCATATTGCCGCCTTCTTTAAAGGAATTGAAAGAAAGAATCATTGGAAGAGGTAGTGAAACACAAGAATCTTTGATAAGAAGATATGGTGCAGCTAAGGACGAGATTCAGTATGCATTCAGGTATGATTATGGAGTTGTTAATAATACAGTAGATGTAGCAACTGATCAAGTTGAAGCTATATTATCTTCAGAAAGATGTCGCATAGCTAGAATACAAGATGTAATAAGAAAAATTGAGGAGGAATAATATTATGTATAACCCACCTATTGATGAATTGCTAGAAAAAGTAGGAAATAGATATTCGCTTTCTATGATAATTTCAAAGAGAGCACGTCAAATTATTGATGGATCAGAAACTATAGTGGAGAAAAAAACAGAGAAGATAATAGATTTAGCTATTGATGAGTTAGATCAAGATATGTTGTCTTATAGAAGAATGACTGAGGAAGAGATTGAACTTGCTAATAGGATGAAAAAAGATGAAGAGCTTAGCGAAGAAATCACAGAACTTTTAGGAGAATATAAGTAAATTGAAATTAAGGGATTAGCGAGGTCTAATCCCTTATCTTATATAAAGGGTGGATTTTATGTTATATGCAGAAGTTGTTATAAGTGACACAAAGGCTAATATAAATAAAACATTTACCTATGGAATAAAAAAAGAGCAGCGAGAGTATATTTATATTGGCTGCAAAGTTATTGTTCCGCTTGGAAAAAGGCAAAATTTTGTTGAAGGAATAGTTATAGGGATAAATAATACTATTAATTTCGATGAGAGTAAGTTAAAATTCATTAGATTTGTATTAGATGGCATATATTTGAACGAGGAATTAGTCAAACTTGGTTTGTGGATAAAGGATTATTATTTGAGTAGCTATGGTGATGTGTTTAAAACGATATCTCCAACAGGTTTGTCGGCTAAAATCAGTGAGTATATTATATGGTCTCCTGATGAAGAGGCAAAGACAGCGTTAGAAATTTATATCAAAAAAAATGCTCCGTGTCCCATGAAATCATTAGAAAAATTCTTTGGAGAAGATTTGGATATTAATTTACAAGAGCTACAAAGTCAAAAAAAGATACAGATAAAGGATCACATTCTTTCTAAAAAGAATATAAAGACTGAGAGATATCTTAAGTATAATCCCAAATTGGCAATTAAAGTTTCAAGCAGGGCAAGTAAGCAGATAGAGGCACTGAATATATTAAAAAATATAGGAACTGCTAAAGTAGAAAAGCTTTTAGAACAAGGAGTATCTAAGCATGTAATAAATGAGCTTGTGAAAAAAGAATGTGTTGAAATGATGGAAGAGCGAATAAATAGATATAAAATTGATGAAGTTCAAATAGGAAAGAGTGTTGATTTAAATAAAGAACAGCAAAATGCTTACGATAATATCGAAACTTTAATTGATTCAAACAAAGTTTTTTTACTTCATGGAATTACTGGAAGTGGAAAAACTGAAGTTTACATGGAAGTGATAGAGAGTCTTCTTTTGAAAGGTAAAAGTTCTATAGTATTAGTTCCAGAGATTTCGTTGACACCACAAACAGTAGAGCGTTTTGCAAAAAGATTTGGAGAAAACATAGCTGTACTACATAGTAGATTATCTGCTGGAGAAAAATATGATCAATGGTGTAGGATTGAGTCTGGAGACGCTAAAATAGTGATTGGAGCGAGATCTGCAATTTTTGCACCAGTTAAAAATCTAGGATTGATAGTGTTAGATGAAGAACATGATTCCTCTTATAAATCTTCTATGGCCCCTAGATACGATACTAGAGAGGTTGCTATTATGCGTGCAAAACTTAACAATGCAAGTGTTGTTATGGGGTCGGCTACGCCGTCAATAGAGAGTTACTTTAAAGCACTAGATGGCAGATATAAACTTTTGGAGTTAAAATATAGAGCTAAAACTGATGCTTTACCTAAAATAGATTTAATAGATATGAGGCAAGAACTAGAGGATGGAAATAAAAGTTTTTTGAGCAGAATCTTGTATAAAAAAATGAAGTTATGCCTAGATGAAAGAAGGCAAATAATATTGTTTTTGAATAGAAGAGGCTATTCTAGTTTTGTTTCTTGTCGTAAATGTGGCTATACTGTGAGATGTGATGATTGTGATATATCTATGACTCATCATATGGAAACAAATAGATTGCATTGTCATTACTGCGGAAGAACTAGTATAGTTCCTAGAATATGTCCAGAATGTGGGAGTCCGTATATAAAAGCATTTGGAATTGGAACACAGAAAGTGGAGGAGCACTTAAAGTTTTATTTTCCTGGAGCTGTGGTTTCACGCATGGATGCGGATACTACAAAAAACAAAGGGAGTCATGAAAAGATATTTAAGGATTTCAAGAATGGCAATGTAGATATATTGATTGGAACACAGATGATAACCAAGGGTTTAGATGTAGAAAATGTATCATTAGTGGGTGTGTTAGCTGCGGATTTATCACTTAATATGCCGGATTATAAAGCTGCAGAGCGTAGTTTTCAATTAATGACACAGGTTGGTGGTAGAGCTGGAAGAGGAGCAGTTGAAGGCAGTGTAGTGATACAAACATATCAGCCAGATCATTATAGCCTTGAATCAGTTAAACAAAATGATTATAGAGATTTTTATGAAAAGGAAATTAGATTGAGAAGAGCTTTTGAATACCCACCATTTACTAGCATCGTCTTATTATTATTTTCTAGTGAAGATGAAAAAAAGCTTATCAATGTTATGAATCGTGTTATAATAGATTTGAAGGAATTTAATTCATTTGAATGGTTAGGTCCGACTGCTGCACCAATTAGTAAGATTAATAGGAAGTATAGATATCAAATATTAGTCAGAGCTGAAAATAGCAAGGTTGAAGAATTAAAGAATATTATTAAGACGTGCGTTATAGATAAGAAGTCAAAGTTTAATCGGATGAAAATTCAAGTGACAATTGATATAAATCCAAATGTGATATTGTAGGAGGAAAATATAATGGCTATAAGAAAATTAAGAACAGTACCTGATCCAATTTTGAGAAAAAAGACAAGAGAGGTTGAGAAGATTGATGAAAGATTATTAACTCTTCTTGATGATATGCTTGAGACTATGGCAGAAGAAGAGGGCGTTGGTTTAGCTGCACCTCAAATAGGTATATTGAAGAGAATTGCAGTTATTGATATTGGAGATGGACCTGTTAAACTTGTAAATCCATATATCGTTGAGATGTCTGGAAGTGAGATTGCTATGGAGGCGTGTTTAAGTGTGCCAGGTGAGTCGGGAGCAGTAGAGAGACCAACTTGGGTTAAAGTAAAGTATTTAGATTTAGATGGCGTAGAGAAGTTTTTTGAAGCAGAAGGATTTTTTGCAAGAGCGGTATGTCATGAACTTGATCATTTAGATGGTGTTTTGTATATTGATAAATTGGTTGAAGAGGAGCAAAAATAAGATATGAAAATAGTTTTTATGGGAACACCTGATTTTGCTGTACCTACTTTGGAGAGCATAGTAAAAGCAGGACATGAAGTGGCAATGGTCGTTTCTATGCCAGATAAGAGAAAAGGTAGAGGTAAAAAAGTTCAATTTACCCCGGTAAAAGAGGCCGCATTGCGATTAGGTCTAGAAGTGCATCAACCCGAGAAATTAAATAACGAGGAAACATTAAGCATCTTAGAAGATATAAAACCAGATGTTATAGTTGTAGTAGCTTATGGTCAAATACTTAGAGAAAGAGTGTTGAATTTACCAAAGTATGGTTGCGTAAATGTTCATGCATCGGTATTACCTAAATATAGAGGTGCAGCTCCAATTAATTGGGTAATTATAAACGGAGAAGAAACTACTGGAATCACAACTATGCTTATGGAAAAAGGTCTTGATACTGGAGATATGCTTTTGATTTCAGAGACTAAAATAGGCGAGCGAGAGAATGCAGGTCAATTGCATGATAGATTGATGGATATGGGTGCTGATTTATTGGTACAAACACTCGATAAATTAGAGCATGGTGATGTTGAGCCTGAAAAGCAAGACCATGATAAATCATGCTATGCTCCTATGATGGATAAAACATTAGGAAAAATAGATTGGCATAAATCTGCTAAGGAAATAGATTATCTTATTAGAGGTACGTATCCTTGGCCAGGAGCATACACTAATTATGAAGATAGAGTGATGAAAATAATAGATGCAGAGCCGGTAGAAGTTGAATCTAATGCTAATTGCGGTGAAATCATAGAAGTTACTAAAAAATATATTAGAATTAAGTGTAAAGAGGGATGCCTTGATGTTCGTGAGATACAAATGTCGGGTAAAAAAGCCATGACGATACAAGCGTATTTGGCAGGCAATTCTATAGAACAGGGTATTGTTTTAAATTAATTTTGAGTGTATTATCAAAAGCATCCATTGGATGCTTTTGATTTGTAGAATATATTTATGAAATGGAGAGAAGATTGTGAATGAACGTGAAATAGCGTATCAAATTTTGTATAAAATAATAAATGAAGGTGCTTATTCAAATTTGACTTTAAATAAGTATTTAAAGAAAACAGATATAGAAATACATAAAAAAAATTTTATTAGAGAATTAGTTTATGGAACGCTAGAAAATTATTATTATTTGAGATGGATTATTAAAAAGAAGTCAGATGTTAAATACAAAAAAATAGAAAAAGAAATTCAAATAATTTTACTATTGAGTTTGTACCAATTTACTAAAATGAATCAGATACCAGAACATGCTATTTGCAATGAAGCAGTAAAACTTACAAAGAAATATGCAAAACGAGGTAGTGATAAGTTTGTTAATGCAATAATGAGAAGCGCTATTCGTGATATAGAAAAGATTGAAGCAGATTTCGAAAAATTAGGGGAGAAAGATAAATTATCTATAGAATTTTCGTATCCATTTTGGCTTATAGAATATTTGAGTGAACAGATAGGATTGGAAAAAACAGTTGAGATTGTAAAACATTCTAATGACAAACCTGAATTTTCAATAAGAACAAATACACTAAAAATTTCTAGAGAAAAGCTAAAAGAAAATATTAGCAATCAGGGATTTGTTGTTTTCGAAACAGAATATGCAAAGGATGGATTGATAATAGAAAATCCGGCTGGAATATTTGAAACAGATGAATTTAAGAATGGATTTTTTACTATTCAAGATGAATCATCTATGCTAGTTGCGCAGATAATGGATGCAAAAAAAGGTGAATTAATATTAGATGTATGTAGTGCTCCTGGTGGAAAAGCAACTCATATAGCACAGATGATAGAGGACGAGGGAATGGTAGTTGCACAGGATTTACATTCTCATAAAATAAAGCTTATAGAAGAAAATCGTGACAGGCTAGGTATTGAAAACTTACAAGCAATTTGTAAAGATATATTTGAGATGGAAGATAAAGACACGTATGATTGTGTTTTAGCGGACGTTCCATGCTCAGGGCTTGGAATAGTAAGACGAAAACCAGAGCTTAAATGGTGGAAGTCAGAAAAAGAGTTACAGGGACTTATTTCATTACAAAAGCAAATATTGGAAAAAGCAAGTAAGCAGGTCAAAAATGGTGGAACTATAATTTATAGTACTTGTTCTGTAAATCCGAAAGAAAACATTGAAATTGTGAAAAAGTTTATTGAAGAAAATCCAAATTTTGAATTGGTTTCATTTAATGAATTTTGTGAGATAGATGGAAGTGAAAAAGGATATTTAGAGATATATTACGATACATTAAAAATGGATGGTTTTTTTATAGCAAAAATGAAAAAGCATTAGTGTTATGCTATAATATAATAGGTGAAACTAAGAGATATAATTAAATAAAAAAGAGGAAATGAATGAAGAATTTAAAAACATATACGAATGAAGAATTACAAAATATAATTGAGTCAATCGGAGAGAAAAAGTTTAGAGCAAAGCAACTTTTTGAATGGATACATGGGAAACGAGTAAATCAAATGGATGATATAACAGTTTTGTCTAAAAAAATAATTGAAAAAATTAGTTTAAATGGATATACTGTGCAGAGTTTGTCAAAAGTAAAGCGTTTTGATTCAAAGGATAAGCATACTCACAAGTATCTATTTAAATTAGAAGATGACCATGTAATAGAAAGTGTATTGATGAAGTATCATCACGGATATTCAGCGTGTTTGTCAACACAAGTTGGTTGTAGAATGGGATGTAATTTTTGTGCTTCTACTAAAGCAGGACTAGTTAGAAACTTAACTGCGGGTGAAATAGTAGATCAAATTTATCAGATGGAGAAAGATTTAAATATTAGCATATCAAATATTGTTTTGATGGGAACAGGAGAACCACTAGATAATTTTGAAGAGGTAGTGAAATTCTTCCGCATAGTACACGATGAACTTGGTAAGAATTTAGGATATAGACATATAACTTTATCAACGTGTGGTTTAGTTCCTAAAATTTACGAACTTGCTAATCTAAATATTCCAATAACACTTTCGATATCTTTGCATTCACCATTTGATGACAAGCGGAAAGAAATAATGCCAATTGCTAATAAATATAGCATAGATGAGATTATAAAAGCGTGTAAGTATTATTTTAATAGCACAGGTAGACGAATAACTTTTGAATATACACTCATAAAGGGTGTTAATGATGGAGAAAGAGAAGCTAGGGCTATAGGGAAACTCATAAAAGGTTTGAACGCACACGTTAATCTTATTCCTTTAAATGAAATCCGTGAATCTGAATTAGAGACTTCTACAGATGGGAATGTTCAAAATTTTAAATGTATTCTTGAAAAGATTGGTGTAAACTCTACGATTAGAAGAGAGATGGGGTTAGATATAAATGCAGCATGTGGACAACTTAGAAAAGATTATATGGATGCACACTGAAAAAGGGGGTACCGTATGAAAATTGGATTTAGCACCGATGTAGGTTTAAAACGTGAAATTAATCAAGATGCACTATATGTATCGAAGCAGCAGAAATTTCCTATTATTGCAGTAGCAGATGGCATGGGTGGTCATAATGCTGGTGAGATAGCAAGCGCTATATTTGTTGAAGTTTTAGAGGAATATGAGAAAATATTATTAGAAACTGAAGACCCAATTATTCCAAGAATACTCAATGAAGTTTTTGAAAAAGCAAATAATGAGATATTTAAACGGTCTGAAATTGACGAATCTTGTGAAGGTATGGGAACGACAGCAACGGTAGCTATAATCGATTGGCCTACCATGTATATAGGTCACGTTGGAGATAGTAGACTTTATTTATATGCTGGCGAAGGTTTAAAACAATTGACTAAAGACCATTCAATAGTTGGTGAAATGCTTAGAAATGGTGAAATATCTGATGAAGAAGCTAATAATCATCCCCAAAAAAATATAATAACAAAAGCGGTGGGAACACATGAGTCTGTAATTGCAGATTTTAGTGAGGTTGAATTAGATGATGGATTTATGGCTTTAGTTTGTTCTGATGGACTAACTAATATGCTAAATAGTGATGAAATCGAAGAAATCATATCAAGACATCATGAAGATTTGCATTTTGCGAGTGAAGAACTAGTAAAAAAAGCTAATGCAAGCGGTGGATTAGACAATATTACAGTGATTTTGATTAAATTTGATTAGAAAAGAGGTGTAGTATGCAAGGTAAAATACTTAATTCAAGATATGAGATTATCGAAAAAATAGGTGGAGGCGGAATGGCATTAGTGTATAAGGCTAAATGCCAGCTTTTAAATAGATTTGTAGCTGTAAAAGTGTTGAGAAGAGAGTTTACTAATGACACTGAATTTATTAAGAAGTTTCAGCGAGAATCACAGGCAGCTGCTAGTTTATCACATCACAATATAGTTAATATATATGATGTTGGTAATGAAGATGGCATTTATTATATTGTGATGGAATATGTTAATGGGATTACATTGAAAGATTATGTTAATAAAAAGAAGAAATTAGGAGCTGAAGAGACTCTTAGAATTGCAACTCAAATAGCAGAGGCGTTAAATCATGCTCATAAAAACAAAATTATTCATAGAGACATAAAACCACACAATATAATGATTAATAGAGATTTAGAGATAAAGGTGATGGATTTTGGAATTGCACGAGCTACAACATCAACTACATTAGTAGATGGTGGAGATGTTATGGGTTCAGTACATTATTTTTCACCTGAGCAGGCGAGAGGCGGATATACAGACGAGAAATCAGATATATATGCTCTAGGTGTTGTCATGTATGAGATGCTTACAGGACATGTTCCATTTGAGGGATCAAGTCCTATCAATGTTGCACTAAAACATGTTCAAGAAAATATTGAATTTAATGAAGAAGAAAAGGCTACTATTCCGGAAAATGTTCAAAATATTGTCATGAGATGTGTTCAAAAAGAACAATCGATGAGGTATTCTAGTGCTTTAGAACTTTTAAACGATATGAGAAAAATTATAAGAAATAAAGAAGAAACTATTTCTTACAATTCTGATTTGAGACTAGAAGATTCCCCTACTATGGTTATAGAACCTGTTAAAGACGAAATAAAAAAGACTAAAAAGCCTAAAAAAGTAAAAATTGATAAGTCAGAACCAGATAAAGTTCAATTAACAGGAAAGGCAACTACTCTTATTGCAATATTTTCTGCATTAATAGTTGCGTCGGCAATGTTTTTTGGTTATATAAAAATTAAAGGATTTTTATCTGAGCCCGCAGAGGTTTCGGTTCCTAATCTTATTGGTTTTAATCAAAAATTGGCGGCAGAAAAACTTACTGAACAAGGACTTGTTTTAAAAGTAACAGAGGAAGAATTTAATGATAGATTTGGCGAAGGAACAGTTATATTCCAAAGTATACCTGAAGGAAATTCAGTTAAAGAGGGATTTACTATAGAAGTAAAAGTTAGTAAAGGTTATAAATTAGTTCAAGTACCGGATTTAACTAATAAAATGTCAAATCAAGTTGAGAGAATACTAAAAGAAGCTGGATTAGAAGTAGGCGAAAAAATTGTTGAGAATAGTGAATTACCAGAAGAAATAGTTATGAGACAAAAACCAGATGCTTTTGAAAAAGTGGCTGAAGGAACTAAAGTAGATTATGTGGTAAGCAAAGGTCCTACAGTGAAGACTCTTATGATGCCTAGATTGGTAGGGGAGACTTTTGAAGCTGCTAAGAAGGATTTAGCTACATTAGGGCTTACGCTAGGAACGGTTTCGCATGAAGAAAGCAAGAATTACGTAAAAGGTGTAGTTATAAATCAAACGCCTAAGGCTAGCAGTGAAGTAGTAGAGGGTGACGCGATTAATTTAGTTATTAGCAAGGGTATTAAATTGGCAGAGAAACCAAGTGAAGTAGAAACGGGTTCAGATAGTCAGAATGGACAAAATAATGGCGATGAAACTTCTTATACAAATGAATCATCTGTAGAAGAAAAGCCAGCGACGAATACGAAAGGTAAAGGAGTTATACGACTTTCATTGCCAAGTGATAAAGACAAGACTGTTGTTACTATAAACCAAGTAGTAGATGGGAAAGAAAGTTTAATATATAAACAAGAGCATACTTACAACAAAAATGGAGTAGAAGTTATGCTATTAGGATATGGACAAATCAGAGTTAGAATTTACTATGATGGTGAACTCAAAGGTGAGAAAGACATAGTATTTAAGGAGGCGTAAGATGGCATTAGCTGTTGAAGAAGGCATTATTGTTAAGGGAATTGGTGGTTTTTATTATGTGAAAAACGATAAGAACACTTATGAGTGTAGAGCTAGAGGTTTGTTTAGAAAGAAAAAGATAACACCTTTAGTAGGAGATCACGTGAAAATTGAATTATCTGATGAAAATACTGGATACATTCATGAAATATTTAAAAGAAAGACAGAATTGTTTAGACCACCAGTGGCTAATGTTGATCAAGTTGTGATTGTATTTGCTGCTCAGAATCCGGATCCTAATTTATGGCTTTTAGATAGATTTATACTTTTAGCTGAATCACAAGGATTAGACATAATAATGTGTTTGACTAAAGTAGATTTAGCGGATGAAAATAAGGTGGAGGAGTTTTTAAAACCTTATATACAGGTGGGCTATCCTGTTTATAAAATAGATAATAAGTCTAGGTTTGGAGTAGATGAGTTTAAAGAACAGCTAAAAGGTAAAATATCAGTATTTGCAGGGCCATCAGGTGTTGGAAAATCAACACTATTAAATAATATACAACCTGAACTGAAGTTACAAACAGGAGAAGTGTCAGGTAAAACCAAGCGAGGTAAACATACAACGAGACATGTTGAACTTTTGAGTTTGGATATGGGTGGACATGTATTGGATACACCGGGCTTTAGTTCTATGGATATTTCATATTTAGAAGAAAATGAAATAAAAAGCTTATTTAAAGAAATGGAAGAGAATAGTGACTATTGTAAATTTAGAGGGTGTATGCATTTAAATGAACCATCATGTGAAATAAAAAGAATGGTGGAAACTGGAGAAATTAGTGAATCAAGATACAAACATTATACAGAATTCGTAGAAGAAATTAGAAAAAATCGGAGGTATTAGTATTATGGCAAAAATAGCACCATCTATATTATCAGCAGATTTTAGCTGTTTAGGAGAAGAAGTAAAGAGAATTGATTTAGCAGGAGCGGATTTAGTTCATATTGATGTTATGGATGGACAATTTGTTCCCAATATTACATTTGGTCCACCTGTGATAAAGTCACTTAGAAAAGTTACTGAGTTACCATTTGATGTTCATTTGATGATTGAATCACCAGAGAGGTACATTGAAGATTTTGTAAAAGCAGGTGCAGACTATATAACTGTTCATGCTGAGTCTACTACACATTTACACAGGACGCTTCAGCTAATTAAGAGTTTTGGAATTAAAGCTGGGGTTGTGTTAAATCCTGCAACGTCTTTAGATGTATTAGAGTATGTCTTGGAAGAAGTTGATATGGTATTAATTATGACTGTAAATCCAGGTTTTGGAGGTCAAAGTTTCATTGATTCAACTAAAGAAAAAATTAAACGACTTAGAAAAATAATTGATGAGCGCGATCTACCTATAGAAATACAAGTAGATGGTGGAGTCAAGCTAAATAATATAGCTGAAATTGCTGAATGTGGAGCAGATATTTTTGTTGCAGGTTCTGCTGTTTATGGAGCTGA
>JAOAQY010000015.1 GCA_025210965.1 Tissierellales bacterium | reverse complement strand
CGTCATAGCATATTCATCATCAACATCTTTCACATTTACTATTTCATGCCAAACTAACACTCTCTGAGGAAATAAATAAGTATTTGTCTTTGTTTCATATAAAAATACTCTGTCATAGTCATTCAACCATTTATCAGCATTTTCTATTGATTCAAATTTAGGCTTTTCTATGGGTGGTATACCATCTGGAGGTGGTCCTCCACTAAAAACATTGTCCAAAAGTTGAGCTCGTTCCTCTTCTAAAATACTCTCTTCATTTTCATCAAATGTTATAGTTGTTTCATTTGTTTCTTCTATTTTTGATTTAACTGACTTATCCTCATAATTATCATTACTTGTATTAGCACATGAAGTTAGTATTAACGTTATAATTAAAAATAAAATCATCCTTTTCACAATATCACCGCCTTTTTTATATTTATACCCATTAATAATAAAAAGCTCTACTAGAACTAATAATTTCGTTCCGCAGAGCCTTAACATTCAAAATACTATTTTTTTACAACAAAAAAGCTATTCTCAATCTCTATATTTATTTTTGAATATCCATTTTCACTTTTTAGCAATACTTTTCTTCATCATTCGAATATGCTTTCCATTCTTCAAGCATTACGTTCTCTTAGCATTATTTTCTACCATATAAAAACCTCTTGAAACTTTATTTTCGCTTATATACTTCAAGAGATATTCACCCTCTATATATAATTCTTCCAATAAATTTTCATTAGAATATTTTCTACGCATTTCTTCTATAACTCTATTGTGATTAGTCCAAAACCTTCTCTCATCCTCTGTAAAGTCAGTAAATGAAAAACTTAACTTTTCGCATCTTAAAATTTTCTTTATATCTATCTCTTCACCAATTTTGCCATTTGATATCGTAGTCAAAAATATATACAATTTCCCACCATTTTTTGTTATTCGTTTAAGTTGCTTTATTAACTTATGTAAATCTGATGAAAAATAGAGAGTGTCTATGGAAACTACTGCATCAAATTCATCATCGCGGAATGTGAGTTCATCAAAATCCATTTCTAAAAAATTTATTAGAGCATTACTTTTATTTCTTTCATTAGCCATTTTGACTGCAACATCGGCGAAATCAATCCCTGTAACTTTAGCACTTAATGACTTCGATACATACTCACTTATTATTCCAGAACCAGAACCTAAATCAAGAATATTAGCTATTTTGTCTTTCATCATATTACTTAATAAAAAGTCCAACTGCTTTTTTGTCAAATGATTATATTGATTCAAATTTAACCCAAAAAGATTTTCGCAAAATTCATTAAAATACTCATTATTTATATATTCCTTAGCCGCAATATTAAAAGTC
Organism: Tissierellales bacterium; assembly: GCA_025210965.1. Taxonomy (NCBI): domain Bacteria; kingdom Bacillati; phylum Bacillota; class Tissierellia; order Tissierellales; species Tissierellales bacterium. The sequence goes on along the minus strand of JAOAQY010000015.1, from coordinate 6,270 downwards.
TCCTTTAGCTTTTGCTTTTGCTCAACATTCATAGCGTTTCTCCTAACTCAATTATTTCCACTAAATTGTCTAATCCAGCACTCTAGGCAAGTTATCTTCCAGAGAATATACTTTTCTCGTGTAGTGATAGTTTTTCTACTTAGTAATTCCAAAATATACGTCTTATTGTATAGTTTATAGTAGTTTGATTTCTCATCCATCAATATTTCTTTCATAAATTCAAAAATTTCTTTTGACTGATACTGTAGTGGAGCTACTGGAAAATAACCCTTTTCTCGGTGTATAAAACTATCTGAAAAATAACTTTCAGATATCTTTTTTATTATATATTTATCTATTCCATGTTTACACTTTAAGCTATGGTGTATCTTCCTTCCAATATTTATAACTTCACTATCTAAAAATGGCACTCTTACTTCTAAACCATGTCTCATGGTTGTACTATCTGATCTCTTAAGAGCATCCTCTGGCAAAAATAAGTTGAGTTCTGAGTGCAATATTTTTTCAAATTCATCGCATTTATGTCCATTTAATGCCTCGAAATACTTTTTGACTAAATCATTTGTATCACTATTTGCCAATACCTCATCGCTACAATATTTCGAAAGGGATTCATCATTTTGAATAAATATAGAAAACAATTTTTCTGCTGACATATCATACTTTGTCATTTCTCTATGCCAACTATATCCCATCCACATTTCATCTGCACCCATACCAGAAAGTGCAACTTTGTATTTATTTTTTATAGATTTTGCCATTAGATAATGACCCATCATGTCAAATCCCCACATAGGTTCATTTATTCTCAAATAGCAATCTTCTATATTTTTTAAAACTAATTCATTACTAATTCTATTTTTTGTATGATGTGTTCCAAATAAATCAGAAACATAATCTGAATACTCGAACTCATCTCCACTTTTCCCAAATGTCTCTTCAAAACCAATTGCAATGGTTGGTATTTTAACATTGAGTTCTTTATATGCTATAGCTGTTATCAAAGACGAATCTAGTCCTCCAGACAAGAAAACACAAGAATTAACATCTGTATTTAATCGTTTTTCCACACCCTCAACTATTGCATTTTTTGTTTCCTTGATAGCTTTATTTTCAGAAACCTCACTGCCTTCTGTCTCAAATTCTAGCTCATAGTACTTCCATGTATTCATTTTTAACTTATTATTCTCTAATTTTATTATACCCGCAACTCCATTTTCTAGTTTTTGATATCTCAAAAATGGAGTATGAGGTGCTGGTATTATCCCCAATCTAAAATAAAAATCTATAGCAGTTTTGTTAATACTTAATTTTTGATTATCATTTTTTATTAAACTAGGTAAATAACTAGAAAATTTAAATTTATTATCACTGATAGTGTAATAAAACGGTTTTTTACCAAATCTATCTCTCGCAATAAATAGTTCTTTTTTCTTCTCATCCCATATAGCAAAAGAGAACTGCCCATCAAACTTAACTAAACATGCTGTTCCATATAGATGATATGCTTTAAGCATAACTTCAGTATCTGTTCTAGTTTCGAATTTATACCCGCTATTCTTTAGCTTTGATCTTATGTCCGAATAATTATATATTTCACCATTGAACGTTATACACAAGTGGTCAAATCGCATCGGTTGACTGCCTGCTGATGAATTATCTACTATTGATAATCTTGTGTGATTTAGCCTAACAGTCCCACTCAAATTCATCCAAGCACCTACATGATCTGGACCTCGCATCTCTAGTTCTTGGTTTATCTTGTTCATATTCGAAGTTTCATATTCACTTATTTTATCTATTGAAATCAATCCTGAAATTCCACACATACAATTCTCCTTGCCAAACTTTTATTTGTCAGTAAACAAATCTTTCAAACTAAATTGATTTATCATATTTTTGCTATAGATTTTCTTTATCCTTAAATGAACCTCTTCAAGTTCTTTATAATTACAATAACTACTAAAATTGCATTTTTCGCAATCCCAACAACTTATCTTGCTGTAATTTTTAAACAACTTTTCTGGATTATCTATATACTTTACAACAGAAGATATTAGTTCTTCTTCATAAAATAGCTTCATTACTTCTAATGCATCATCTTTGGGCTCTTCTTTTATTCTTGTTCCCATATAATCTCTTATACACTTATACCAAGTCAATGTTTCACTATCCATTTCCTTCTTTTCAGACACAATCTCAATATATTTTGATATCTCTTCATATGAACTTGCTTTATTCCCAAGTCGCCAATACAATGTACTCAAAAATAATCTTCGCGTAATTTTATACCACGGAAATATAAGATTCACTGGCGCTCCTATTATGTCTCCAAGCGAATCTTCATCTGAATCAAAATACCTTTCGACATAACTTAATACTGTTTCTATATCATTTTTTGAAGATGAATCTAGATCTCTAACAATTGACTTTACGCTCATCTCATCGAGTGTTTTTTGCACAAAGGTATCATCTGGATCTAATATATCTGCCATATTTGAAATAACTACATGATAACTTGGAAATCCCATAAAAGAAACATCCCTAATATATACTTTTTCTCCCATATAATCTACAATTCCAATCATGAAATCAAGCATTTCTTTATTAGACTCAAAATATAGCTTTTCAAAAGGCCTAAACTCATAACTAAATTTATTTGAAAATGTCTTAGCATCATATACTCCTTGCCCGCATCTAAGTATCTCCAATTTATTTTTTTTACTATTTATTTCTTCATTTTTAATATATGAAAAATCTTGAAGTTTCGTAAAATTGAACAAGTCACTACCTTGAAGTGATTCAGTAAGTGTCCTTTCAAGTGCTATATCGAAATGAGGATGTGAGCCAAAGCTCCAAACGTATTTCTGTAATTTTTTATCCACTATTATTATTCCAACAACTGGTAGTCCTTTTCCTAACGAACAATCTTTTACTATTACTTCATATCCACTCATTTCCTCTAATGTTTCTATCATAGCGTATTGTCTAGCATAATTTTTCAAAAAACTTCTTGGAATTGTAGGTGGTATAACTCCATTTTCCAAAACTTCTAATATAGCATATCTCTCAAAAATCTCTGCTATACCCTCAACAAGAGCCTCTTCTGGCGAATTCCCTGCACACATTCCATTCGTTCCATAAAAAAGTGACAGTGCTGCTATCGGAATATCCTCTATCTTACAATCTGTTGCATTATAATATGGAACTGCCAATATTTTGTCTCTCTTACACTTTGGACTATATAACAACCATTGATCTATTTTATCGTCATCTATATGTACTTGTGCGCAATCAGGAATAAACACCCGCTCGTCTCTTTTTCCTTCTAACAATTCATCAATACTATAGTAATTTTCATCTGGCGAATAATAAAATCCATATGCGTCTTCCACATTTTGTGAAAATTCTATACTAACTCTATACATCGCTTGGTTCTGAAAACGTTCTATAAACTCACCATAAGCACTAGCTAACGCTAATTCTCTATTTATACCTTTTCCATTTGAAAACATATTTAATTCTGGAATTCTAAGGTGTACCGAATGATAATTTTTAGATGACGATTTCCAATTCGTTTCAATTGGATTCAATCCGCAATTTCCTAGTAGCTTTCTAATAGTATTTATTGTGTCTAAAGGTCTGGCATCTTTAAAATTATTTTCAAAAAATTCTTTCATAAATCTTCTCCTCAACTTGCAATTTATTTTATATTTAAAATGCCATTAGGTATAATTTATTTGGATTAAACACTAATTCCATGATAAATTACTTCCTAATGACATTTCATCAATTAATTCTATTAACTCTCAATTAGAATCTTAAGAAACAATATCCATCACCTGCATTTGCTTCTAATTCTTTAAGCTGTTTTTCTTCTGCTTCAGTATTCTTAGCAGCTTTTTTGTTTAAGTCTTTTACCATGATGTCACCCCCTCATATCTTAATAAGATTTAATGAAAGTTGGCCAAACTTTATTAAAATAAAGCCGCGATTTACAACATGCAATCTTTAATGTCAATAGTTATCACCGTGTGTCAACGCACGTTATCTTATCGCGTGATTTAATATTACCATGGTATTTATTTAATTGCAAGCATTAATTTATCGCAATTAAATTATCCTATTGCAAAATTTTACACGTCTAAATTAATGGCAAATATTATATTTAAAAACCTATTAATAAAATGTGATTTAGCCAACATTTTCCTCTATTTCCATTTCATTTAACTACCATTCACCGTTTTATTTGCAAAAAAAATACAATTTCTACACAAGTTGATTTATTTTGAATCAGAAAAGATAATCAAAAAAAAAAAATAAAAAACCTTCAAAAATAATTACTAAAATCCATATTTTATAGATCAATTAATTATTTTTGAAGGTTAATTTTAAATTATTCCAAGTCTTGACTTTGCATCTTCAACTATATCAAAAAACATTTCATAAAAATCTTCACTCTCAGATATATCAATACGATAAAATGTATCTAATAAATCTTTCCCTATAGCCTCAAGTTCTTCATCACTTCTTACAAATTTCAATCTAAACTCAAGAGCTTTGACTATGCCATGCCACATCAATATGAATTTTTTATTTTCACTATAATTATCAATGCTAAGCCATTTTTTTATTTTTACCTTTCCAAGTTTAGTTTTGACGCATGCTCCTTTTTGTAAAAAATATTTAAAATCCCTCTTTTCATAAACTCTACCTAGTGGAAACAATCTACATACATCTGGTCTATATTCATGTATAGAACATCTATTATCTTGATTCAAAAACGAACATCTTTCATCATCACCATACATTTTCAAATGCGGTAATCTAAATTTCTTTTCTAATACCAATTCTATCTTGTCTTCAATTAATTCATCAAATGAGACATTCAAATTCTTTTTTATCTGATAAATGTCATATGGATTTAACGAAAAAAGATCACCAACTCCATGACAACAGGCACTACATCCTTCACATCCACCAGCATCTGCTCTGACTAAATCATTTATATCATATGTTTTTCCATCTGAAATATCCTCAAAATTTATTCTATTTATCATTTTTCCACCTTCTTATAAAATATACTTTTTCCATCCTACATAAGATTTCAATCGATACAATTATTTCTCTAGTTATCATATCTATCTATTACTTTTCCATTTGCATCATATAAAATCGCTGGATCACTTTTCGTATTATTCCAAACACCTTTTCCATCTATCCAATGTAAATCTATATTTTCATTTCTATTTGAATCTCCTATTTTAACACTATTTCCTGCCTCTAACACGTATTCTTTAAAAACAAATGACTGATTACCTTTTTCTGAAACTATCTTCCAGCCTTTAAGATTTATCTCTGAATCTGTAGTATTTTTTATTTCAATGATTTCTGCTTTCTTGTCCAATTTAATAATATCTACTATTGGTGTTTTCGATTCATCTACCACAGCTTTATTTTCATCAGAATCTGACGACTCTACAGATTTAGCAGCTTCTTCAGATTTTTTCTTTTGAGATTCAATCAATATTTTTTCATTTTCTTTCTTGCCAGCTTTGTTTATTTCCTTATTAGCATCATCGCTATTAATATTATCAAACTCATCATTTATCACATTTCCATTTAGTGTGTAAGTATAACTGTAATGACTTGGTATTTGTGTATTAGTATCTGGATAACTAATTATAGCTGTAAAATCCGTACATCCACCAGCTTCTCTGATAGCTTTTTCCATATATGCTTGATTGCCATGCCTATTTAATGTGCTGTTTTGCGGTGTTATATTGTAAGCATTTGATACTCCACCTAGAGAATCAGCTATAATATGTCCCTCGTCTAATGTCTTACTTTCTACACCTGGAACCTTTGCTTCATCTCTATAATATCTTCCTGTTGATAGAACTTTCTCTTTTTTATCATCCTGTAATACAATTTTTTCAGCAACTACCTTTACTAGTTGACCATATTCATTTGTAAAAGCATAATACTCTCTATCACCAAATCCAATATCAACAACAACTTTTGATTCTCTATTTCCTGATAAATCGCCACCATCTACTTCTATCTTTCTATATCCTTCAAATATATCTATATCAGCAGAACTATCTTCATTCGTTTTTTCTTTTTCAGCTTCATGGGTTTCTTGTGAAACAGCTATGTCTTCATTCAAATTCATATCTTTTTTCTCTTCTACTTTTCCACAAGCTGCAGTCATAAGTACCGCACTTATAGCCAATGTAGCAAATATTATTCTCTTCTTCATCCTATTCT
>JAOAQY010000014.1 GCA_025210965.1 Tissierellales bacterium | reverse complement strand
CTCTCCTCCTACAAATATTATTGGACTCTCAAATTCTAATTTATCTGGTCTAAATATTTTTTCAAACTTAGTCTTCTTATATTTTTCTGATTTTTTGAGTCTTAATTTCAATTTTTTTATTTCATTTTCTAATGCTTTTTCACTATACCCATCATACATCTCTCTAAATATACCATATCTATATTCAACATCTTCTTCTCTAGGTTTTACCTTTACTCTCTTTCCATCAACTTTCACTCCATCTAACTCATTGAATACTATTTCATGGTCTATTTCAGCCATTTTCCTACACAATTTTTCAAAAATATCTTTTGTAGCTGGATTTTTCATCTTTTAAACCTCCACTAATCAATTTCCTTCATATTTACTATAATATCATCATATGTTGATAATTTTTATACCAATTATGATTAGAGTCAATTATTCTATTGCACTTATAATCTTTTCTATGTAAAATCAAAATAGTAATAAAATATTAACGCTCGAGTAAAAAACACTGTCCGGTTGGTAGTCCGGACCTACTGATATGGTAGCAGTAACCTGCCCTCCTGGGGTTGTCCATACTCATCTGAGCTATTTCACAGGAGGATTCTAAATGAATGAATTAAAACTAAGCATTATTTTCGAAAAACCTTTTTGGATAGGTCTTTTTGAGTTTGAAAATTCAAACTGCTACGAAGTTGCTAAAATAACATTCGGTGCTGAACCAAAAGATGGTGAGATTTTAGACTTCATATGCAAAAATTTCTACAAGCTAAATTTCTCATCACAATCAACTAATCAAATTAGCAAACCTAAAAAAATCAATCCCAAAAAGCAGCAAAGAGATATTCAAAAAATCTGTCGACCAAAAGGTATTGGTACGAAAGCACAAGAAGCTCTAAAAAAACAACATGAAGAGAACAAAGCAATAAGAAAAAAGAATAAAAAAAATGCTAAAGATCATCACAAACAATATATTTACGATTTGAAGCAGAAAAAAAAGAAACAAAAGAAAAAAGGACATTAAATTTTAGGAGGTTTTATGGACAAATTAAAAATACATCACGTTTGCATACAAACATCATGCTACAAACAATCACTTGACTTTTACACTGATATATTAGGTTTCAATATAGTTTCTGAAACAAAGGGGTTTCACGGTAGAGACTACAATACTTGGCTTGAGTTAAATGGTTTTAGGATTGAGCTTCAAACTTCAAAATCTGGCGATTCATTAAATAGTTGGAGTAAATTTAATGAAGGCATAGTTCATCTATGCTTCGAAACAGATGATGTACGTGCTGAACTTTCTAGAATTCAAAATTTAGGCTACAATTCTTTTAAAATAAAAAATGGTGAGATACTATACTGTGTAGAAGGTGGTTACCTTTTTAAAGTAAAAGCACCTGAAGGTACTGAAATTGAGATTAGATAATATTATTGAATTGAATTGATTTAATTTACTATATCATACTCAAATTTGAGTATGCCAAGTAATCGACTTGAATATTCGAGTCTGTCAAATAATTGGTGTAAATATTCTGAAATTCGACACTTTAACATTAGTCATAGCCCATACAAAGGCTATGACTAATATCAAAACAAGCTCATAATTAGTTTATATTTTATTTTTAAACATTTTGATTTTTGTGAAGTTTTATTTCCAAAATAGCTATTTCGTCTATGATATCTTTAACAATATCTTCAGATTTTAATCCTTCCAGATTTTTCTCTACACAGATTTTTCCATCAAAAACCAATCTATATTCAAATGATTTCAAGTCCTCATTGTCTGTAACATGTATTTTGTCAAATTCTTCGCCAGTGGATTTAGCTATATCTATCCTCAACTTCTTTATAGCTAAAAGCAAAGAATTCTCCGCCTCAAAACTAGCTAAATCTACTATACCTTTTCCAACTTCCAACTTAATTCTACTCAAATTTCTGATCATTCTATTCATCCTCTCATTCTTTTGAGAAAAGAAAATTTGCTCTTCAAAAAACGATTCTAAGGTAGCTTTAGTAACGTCTTTTGATCCAAACGTATTTATTATTGAATCTATATATTGTTTCTTCTGATTAATCTCAACCAATTGCTTATCTAACTTAATTCGCTCATCCTTCAATATCTCATTTAGCCTGCAGCAACCACTATCTTGAATAATTGTTTTTATCAACTTCAAACTCAAATTTAACTCTTTGAGTATAATCACCATTTCCAATGCCTTAAGTGTACTATCACCATATATTCTATTTCCCGCTTTATCCCTCTTCACGTTTAATATTTCTATTTCTTCGTAATATCTGAGTGTTCTTAAAGATATTCCATAAATATTACTCACTTCTCTAATTCGCATATTTTCTCACCCCTGTCATCCAAAATTAGAAGATCTTCTGATTCAAGTATACTAAATTACGTAGCGTCATTGTCAACTATGTTTTCACCTACTAAAAAGTAAGTAATTTACAAACTAATACAAAATACTTTAAACTATTTTTAGTAAATTCATCTTGAAAGGAATGATTGTACATGATAAATGCAATAAAAAAGAGACGTAGT